>NZ_LPVS01000007.1:0-35875 GCF_014843905.1 Mesorhizobium silamurunense
GCGCCCGCCACGGGCGCGCCAGCGCCCGGCAACGGGCAGGAAGGCGCGGACGCCACGGCGGGCGCTGAAGGCGCTGGCGCTGGCAAGGCATGGCACGGTATCGGCGGCATTATCGCGCCCGGCGACGGTAGCGCGGCGGCGGCGGCGGAAAGCGCGGACGAATGGCAAATCCGCACCGCACAAGCCGTTGCCGTGGCAAAGGCGGCAAACGCGGGCACATTGCCCGGTCACCTTGCCCGCATGATCGAAGAAAGCGCCGCGCCCGTTGTCGACGTGCGCGCCGTGTTGGCGGATTTGATCGATTCCCGCGTGTCGTCGGATTACTCGTTTATGAGACCAAACCGGCGCTTGATTGGCCAGGGTTTCTATCTGCCCGGGCAAGTCGTCGACGGTCTCGAGCATTTGGTTTGCGCCGTCGACACGTCGGGCAGCATGGATGAACACATGCTTTCGCAATGCATGGCAGAACCGATTGCAGCGCTCGAGTCCGGCAAGGTGCAACGCTTGACCGTGCTTTTCGCGGACACGCATGTCCGCCACGTTCAAGAGTTTGAAGCCGGCGACGAAATCAAAGGCAAACTGCAGGCGCGCGGCGGCGGCGGCACAAGCTTTAGCGACGCTATGCGCTGGATTGCCGACAACGCGGCGGACGCCACGGCGGCAATTTACCTAACCGACATGTATTGCGACGATTTCGGCAGCGATCCGGGCTTGCCGGTCTATTGGGCAATTCATGGTGATTCCCGCCGTTATGCCGAATTGGCGGCGCGCCCGCCGTTTGGTGATTGCCTCTATATCGGGCGCTTGGAATAGCGCCCGCCTGCCCGAGACACACAAGCCCGGGCGCGCGCCGCCCGGGCAAACGGAAGCGCGCCGCCCGGCGGCGGGAAAGGTCAACAATGGAAAAGTACGTGGTGTATGTCATCCAAAACGGAAGCCGGCATGTTTACGGTCCGCTTCCGCGCGGCAAGTCCGCCGCGCTTTACAGGCAATTGGAGCGCAATCGCGCCGCCTTGAATGTCGACGCTATAGGCTGGAAATCGGAAACTCTTTTCCATGCCGACAATGCCTTGAACGCGACCGCATAGGCGGCGCGCCCGAGACCGCACAAGCGCCCGGACGCAATGCCGCGCCCGGGCAAAGGCAACACAAGCGCGCCGCCTGGAGCTGGCGCGGGAAAGGATTCCCATGTCTGACAATCCGCTTCACAATGTGCTTTCCGCCGCCGTCAATCGGGCAATCGCCGACGGCGCGCCCGTTTACGTCAACGTGCCGCCCGTTCATGCGCGCTACCATTTCCGCCGCGTTTGTTCCTACATGGGGACAATCGAATATGAAATCCGCGACGATGCCGGCACATATCGCGCGGAATTGCGCACGCGCCTTTGCGATTATGAGCGGTCGATTTTGAACTATCGACCGGACGAAATCGCGCCCGAGATCGAAAGCACAATCGGCATGTTGCGCCGTTGTGTTTGCGACAATCGCGGCGAGGTCGACGCCGCCACGCTTGCCGCCTTCAACGCATGGCGCGCCGCCGAACATGACAGTTGGCTTTCACGCATGCGCGCCGAACCGGAGCGCTATGGGACCGATTTTTCGGACTTCCCGCCGCCGGTTCCCGCCTTTGCCGGCTTTTGGGAGAAAGGAAAGGGATGGACTAGGGCGCTGCAGTAGCGCCCGCCTCTCAGGAGCATTACCGCCCGGCGACCTAACAGGAGCATTGCCGGTCGGATCCAGCCTGGATCCGATTTCCCGCCCGCACATGGGCTAACCGAAAGGACTTTGGCTATGACATACGACTTCGATTTAGCGACCAAGATAAACGCGATTGCAGCAAAGGCGAAAGATTCCAACCCACATTGGATTTCTACGCCCCATGGCGAATATGAGACCAATTCAGGAAACGATTGGTGCCGCACATGCGGTTTGTTCATGTTCAAGCACTTGCGCCGCAAAGACCGCAAACGTGCCGAGCAATATTATTTCGACGGCGGCGAGCGCGCGGGATCTGATAGTCACCGCTTTTGCGCTCATTGCGGATGCTGGCTGCGCATAAGTCTCACGGACTACGGCATCGAAGAGGAATTGCACTATTATCGCGAAAATGGCGTTGGCCTGAATTCTATCCCGGATGAAGCTTACAGCCTGGATATCATGATGCGATATGCATCATGGAACGGTGACCACGAAACCGAGATACAAGCTTCGCGCGGCAATTCCTAGAGCTGCCGGCGGTCCAAGCTTTCATCGCAGCAGAAGCAAAAGACGGCTGATCGTCAACGCCAAACCCGCCCGCTTGGGCTAACCTTGAAAGGAGATCAACACATGACAACGAAATATCAGGCATACGCGAAAGGTGCCTCCATTACGCGTGACACACCGCGCGCGGCGGCGCTGGCCTACTTCGAAATGGAACCGACGCGGCGCAAATGCGACGACGTTGCCGCCGGCACGGTCGACGGGCACTTTGCCGCGACATCGGCTTTGATGACGGCGAGGCGGATTCATCTATGCCGATTGCTGCTACATCGACTGGATTTCCGACGATCTGGAGGAAATGCAGAAAATCGCGATCTGATTTTCTTCATGGAAGGCATTTGCGCGTCGCGGAACACCAGATTTGATTCCGGTTTCTTCAAGGCTCTTGCCAGGCAATCATCTTTCACGCCTTCCGAGGCGGAAGCGATTGCCTCTGGATTGCGGAGCCAATAGGCTTTCGAGGCAAAAACTTCTGATATCCTGAATATTTTTTCGGATGCATTCTTATTTCATGTTGACGCACCCGAGAAAATCGCTGATACTCCAAATCGCAACGGGCTCTTGCCCTAACCCTAAGAGGATAGCGACATGGCAAACGCCACTCACAAGCTCAACATCCATCGCGACGGCAAGAAAATCTTCGAACGCGAATATGAGACGTTCGGCGAAATGATGGATGCCGCGCCTGCAATTTACCGTGCGGAAGATGCCAAAGGCGGCTTTGTGGTCGCACAGTCGCAAGTCATGGGACCGCACGGCTGGAGCCATCTCGCAATCCTTTCCTAGGCCTAGGCCGAAACCGGGCTCTTGCCCTAACCCAACAGAGGAGATTTCCGCTTATGAACGCATTCAATCACGACATCGCAAGACTTGCCGCCGGCGTTGCCGCCGTCGCTCTCGAAGATATCGGCGGCGTTTCGAACGTCGTCCCCTTCGCCCCGCGCCCGGTCGAACCGGTCGCCGAAACCGCCGAACCCGAGCCGGCCGCGGCGGAAGCGCCGGCTGCTTCCCTCGAACCGGCAACCGCCGTTGTCGACCGTGCCGGGCTCACCCGCGCCCTGGATTTCATCGCCAACGTGGTGGAAAAGCGCAACGCGATTCCGATCCTTTCGAATGTCATGCTGGCGGCATCTGGCAATGGCCTGGCCGTTGTCGGCACCGATCTGGACATCGAAATGTCAGTCGCGGTCTCGGGCGCGGTCGACGCGCATTTCGCGCTTACGCTTCCGGCCCATACCTTGCGGGATTTGCTGAAGCGCGCATCTGCCAGCGAATTTGTCGGTCTCACGTCGCCGCCGCTGCGCGATGACGCTTGGGCGGCGACGGTCGATCTGGAAAAGGTCAAGTATCAGCTGCAGATGCTTCCGGTCGCCGACTTTCCGAAACTGGAATTCGGCACAGCCAGCAATTCGTTTTCGGTTCCGGGCGCCGATCTGGTCGAAGGCTTCGGCGGCGTCGCCATGGCGATCTCAACCGAGGAAACGCGGTACTATCTGAACGGCGTCTATCTGCATCATGTCGCGCCGCGCGCGATTGACGCTTATCACGGCGATCATGGCGCATTCCGCATGGTGGCAACGGACGGTCATCGTCTGTGTCGGCAGGATTTGGCCGCCAGCGATGGCATGTCCGGCATGCCTGGCGTCATCCTGCCCCGCAAGACGGTCGCGCTGCTCCAGAAGCTCTTGAAGGGCAAGGCGTGTCCGGAGACCGTCGCTATCGGCGTCAACGCCACGAAGATGCGCTTCAGCTTCGACGACGGCGTCACCATCACGTCGAAATTGATTGACGGGTCTTTCCCCGACTATCAGCGCGTCATCCCGACCGGCAACGATAAGCCGGCGATGTTCAAGGCGGCGGAACTCGCGGAAGGCATTCGCTCCGTGTCGCTGATTTCCAACGTGCGCAACCGCGCGGTGAAGCTTGGTTTCAGCGCCGATGCCTGCCGGTTGACGGTTCACGACGTCGACAACGGTTGCGCCATCGCCGACATCGCCGCTGCCTATGCCAACGACGAATTCGAAATCGGCTTCAACCCTGGCTATCTGCAGGCGTTCATCGACACGGCGCATTCCGAGACGATCACGCTTACCCTGGCCGATGCCGGCTCCCCGACGCTGATTACAGGCGAGCGCAAGGGCTGGCTTGGCGTCTTGATGCCGACGCGCATCTAGCAGGCGCTTTCCGGGCGGCGCGCCGTCGCCGCCCGCTCTTCTCTCTCTGCCCGGGCTCTTGCCCTAACCGACAAGGATTTTGCACATGCTGAAGCTTCTCGCCCGCATCGAGCCGGACCGCGACTACGCCCGCCACGGCTATTCGCAAGTCGCGCTGTACCGTTCGCTCTCCGAGCTACCCGTCGCGGTCTATCCCTTCCACTTCGAATCGAAGCCGCGTCGTGGCCAGAAGCGCGTCACGCACAATTGCTTTCTCTACGATCTGGAATGGTTGCCCGATCTGATCGGACCGCCCGTGCCCGTCGGCGCGCTTCGCTTGCGCACGCTCTACCGCAAGACCGCCGCCTGATCCGTCCGCAATCCAACACGAAACGGAGTAACGACCATGACCGACAAACCGAGAACCGACCAGGATTATCAGCACGCCGTCATCCTCATGCTGCTGGCGAGTGAGCAACTAATGATATCAAAGGCTGTCGACGCGAAGGCTATGCGCGATGACCTGGAGCGTGTCCTGAACCGCTACACGCCCGCATCATTCAAGCGCGACGACTACAAGACCATCCAAAGCGCTCTCATCGACGCTGTGAACGTCGGCGACATAATTGCCTAGCCAGCCTTTTGAAACCCTGGGCGCACGCCCTAACCGGAAAGGAATTTTCGAATGATCCGCAATCCGCAAATCGACGCCTTCTTTGAACGGCTTGCCGCCGCCAACGTTCAGCACCGCTGCAACTGGCAGGCGAAACGCTCGCCCGATCTGAAGGGCTACGACATCGAGCATCTTTCGTTCAGGGGCGACGGCTTCTCCCCGAGCGAGGCGACCGCCGTGCTTATCAGCTATGGCAAGGACGGCTATGGGCTCTACTTCGACAGCGGCAGCGCCAGCATCGCCGACGATGTGGCCAGGATCGCCAAGCCGCGCGCCAAAGAGACCGTCGACGCGCGGGAGCTGGCCGAAACCTTGCGGCTGATGCACCAGCACTACGGCACCTTGCACGATCTGGTTTCCGATCTGATGGAGTGCGGCGCGTTGGTCGATGAGCCAATCGCGAACAAGCTGGAGGAATGCAGCACGGTCGCCGACCGCGCCCAACGCGTGCTTGCCGCGCGTGTCGCCACCGAGGCCGCAGACAAGCCCGCGCTGGCGCTGCTGAAATCCGCCTTGGCGGACTGGCCGCAATTCGACGTACCAACGGTTCTACCATTGCCTGGCGGCATCCCTGAGGAATTGAAGGAGGCCGGCGAAGTCAACGGCGGCGACATGGTCGAATGGTTCGGCGAGTTTCGGGAGAAGGCTAAGGCGATCATTGCCAGCGCGACAACCGATTTCACCAAGGTTGGCAACACGCTGGCCAATGTCGCGCGGTATGACGCCGCACTCAATGAGGCTGAGATCGCGCCCAACGGCGACGACTACAACACAATTTTGGGCTTGCTCAACGGCGTGGAATACAGCGCGCCGCGCAAGGAGGGTCGCTGACATGGCCACGAACGAGAAAGCCGCTTTCCTGAACTGGCAACCCTATGGAGCAATTCCTTGTGTTGTGCTGGAGCGGTTCGAGGCCGCACCGATGCTGAAGGCGGCGCGCGTCCGCGTCACCAAGGCGCAAGGCTCATGCCTGGAAGGCGAGGTCTACACCGTGCGCGATGATGCCGTGACCGACACGCCGCCCGACTACGCCAACGACACCGTTGACGCGCTCATGCTCGCCGAGGAATTCATTTCTGGATTCGAGGACGACGAGACACAGGAAGGCATCGGCGATATCCTCGCCGGCTTGCGCGCCGCGATCCCGCGCGAGACAGCCGCGCCCGACATGCTGGCGGCGCTGCATGCCGTCATGCGGTGCGCCCGTGGCGAACTGGAAAGGCCTGTCACGCAACGCCAGCCTTGGGGCGATGCGCAGCGGCTTGTTGAAGCCGCCATCGCCAAGGCAGAATCGGCTTACGTCATTCCCTCTCCCGTCACCGGTCCATACCATGGGCCATCGCTGGCGGACCAGCTGCGGCTGATCGCTGCCCTTGCCGGCACCGCCGACAAGCGCGGGCACCAGGACCAGAGGGACGCGGTCGCCTATGTCGAAACACTCACCGTCGATATGCTGGCCGCGCTCAAGGGAATGACTGACGCGGTTAGCTGGCCGGAGGATAGTGCGGCTACGCTGGCATCGCACGACATTCGCCAGCGCCATGCGGCTGCCGTTGTCGCCCTCGCCAAGGCGGAGGGGCGCGCATCATGAAAATGAATTTCCACATGGGCATCACCCTTCGCTGCTACGGCAATGTCGAGGTCGAAGCTGAGAGCATCGAGGCCGCCTTTCCGCTGCTGACCGCCGATTTTGTCGGTGAGAATATCGACATAACTGAGACTACGACCGACAGCGGGCAAGACCTGGCCATCATCGACGTGTCCGACGCGGAGACCGGAAAAGAGCTTGCAGATTACGGCGGCCACCCGCTGCCAAGTCCCTACGATCCGAAACCAGACGCCGAACTGCTGGCGGCGCTGAAGGAGGCGCAGGCTTGGCTGGTCGGAGTTGTCGACAGCAACGACATCCTTGACGAAGACAAGGCATGCCTGGAGCGGATCGATGCCGCAATTACAAAGGCGGAGGGCCACGCCAATGGCTGATGCGCTCAAGGTCTATTCCGTTGTTATCGCGTGGGACGACAACGACGACGAGCAAGGCGATTTCGCCGAGATCGTGCGCGCCCGCGATGGGCAGCACGCCGAGCGGATCACGCGAGCCAGAATGATTCGTTCCCATTGGGAGCACCATTGGGAGAGGGACCGGGAATCGCGTTGGGAATCGCTTTCCAGCTATCGCAACGCCGATGGCAGCTATTTCGGCAGCGTGGTCGAATCCTATGAAGGCGCGATCTGGAAGGCGGAAGAGCTGGAGAAGGCTCTGCGCGGTCTACTCTCATGGGCACAGCACATGGGCGGATGGGATGCGCCTATATGGCACGAAGCCGAGAAGATCATCGCCGAAATCGACGCAATCTGAACCCGGGCGTTTGCCCTAACCTGAAAAGGATCTGACACATGGGTGACCGTTGTTATTTGGAATTGCGCCTGCGCGGGCAAATCGAAACCGTCGAGGCATTCGAAAAGATCGTTTCGCTGTTTGAGGAGAATCGTTGGCAGGTGGCCGAGTACGATCCCAAGACCGGGAAGACGCTGGAATTGGGGGAAAGCCTTGTCGTTGGAGATTCCATCGGCGAGGGACCGACGTTCTATCTTTCCGAATGTAATTATGCCGACATCAGCGAGGAAGAAGCCGAATTGCAGGAGATCGGCATCGCCTATGAAGTCTCACACGAGGAAGGCGGCGACTACGGCGCTGGCGCTTGGTCATGGTCGAAAGATCGCGGCAAGGTCGAAGCCGGTCGCATCAAGGGCCAAGGTGCATCCGTCTCGATTGCCGCGCTAGAGGCAGCGCTCAAGCAGCCCGAGCCGCTTGGCGCCATCAAAGCCATAGTCGATGCCGGCAACGCGGCGGAAGGTACGGATTTGCCCGGCTACTCGCTGTCCGATGACGTCAAAGCGTGGCTGGCGAAGGAGGCCAACTGATGAGCAACCGCAAAGGAATTGGTGGCCACCAGTCCGCCCGGGCGAACACCGAGGTCTGGCTGACGCCCCCCGATCTGCTGCAGGCGCTTGGCGGGCCGGAGGCGTTCGACCTTGATCCGTGCGCAGCGCTTGGCCAGCCCTGGCCGACGGCGCGCCTGCACTACACCATCGAGGACGACGGGCTTCTGCAGCCCTGGCATGGCCGCATCTGGTGCAACCCGCCCTATACCTCTGGCGTCATCGGAAAATGGCTTGGCAGGCTCGCCAAGCACGGCGACGGCATCGCCCTGACATTTGCCCGCACCGAGACCGAGGCGTTCCACCGTACCGTATGGGAGCAATGCGACGCGCTGCTGTTCCTTGAGGGTCGCCTCTTCTTCCACGTCGCCGAAGATCAGACGTTCAACCAGAACGGCCGCGACATCTTCGTGCCGAAGGGCGGACGCGCACCAGCGAACGGCGGCGCCCCATCGGTGCTGTGCGCCTATGGCGTCGACAGCGCCGACATCCTGGCTGAATCCGGTCTCAAGGGTAGCTTCGTGCCGCTTCGCTGGCGCGTGCTGACATTCGGCTTCGAAACGGTCGGCACATGGGTCGAGGAGGTCATGGCGCTGATCGCTGGTCGCAACGAGCCCGTCACCCTCGACTGGCTCTACCGGAAGCTCGCCGGCTCGCCGAAGGCAAAGCGGAACCCCAACTGGAAAGCGAAGATTCGCCAGACCCTTCAGCGCGGGCCGTTCGAGCCCTTGGGCGGCGGCGTCTGGCAGCAAGCCAGCTTGGAGGTCTGAAGCCATGACCGTGAATCACCAGAAAATCTCACGCTGCTACAAAGCAACCGACATCATCATCGACAAAGCGGCAGAAGCTCGTGGCTCGCTCAACACCATATTCACCAATGGCTATGGCGTTCTGTCAGACCCGAGCGGCGTTAAGGGCGATCTCAGGCAAGCCAAGGCAGCAATCGAATCAGCTCTGGCCACCTTGAACGACACCGATTGGCCTATTCTCGCCGATTACGGCGAATGAAATTCGCCGCAACCAAACTTGTCCCCTGCCACTTGGCATAACCGCAAAGGAGTTTCCCCATGAAGATCCATCTTGTCGAAGGCAAGCCGTCCCAGTCCGAGCCGCCGCGCATCGAGGCGCACGCCATGCTGGCGACCGCCAACATGGAAGCCGCCTCAATGGTCAACGCCATGCGCACCGGCCACGGCTTGCCGGCGACAGCATCGGCCGAGACCTGGCAGGACAGCCTGGCGGAAATGAACGCGGACATCGCCGGCACCGCCACCGTCAAAATCGGCGAAACCGAGCTGAAAGGCCTTGCCATGCGCGACTGGCGCATTTCGGACGGCCAACATGACGGCATCACCTTCCTGCCCTGGCCGATGGAGATCGAGGCGAACTTGCCCGAGGCACTTCATATCCGTGTCTGGCACCCCGACAATCTGAGAAAGCCGGCTGGCAAAGAGCGCCAAATCTGGATCGAGATCGATGATACGGCAGTGGTCGTGCGCTGCTACGACACCAAACATGACGAACCGGTGAACGTCCGCATCCAGCGCGACAGCATCACCGTGGATTCGGACCGCCTCAAAACGGCGGTGTCCACCGAAGACTGAGGCCTTGCGAAAGCCCTCGAACTCGGCCAGAACTGAACGGCATCAACCGGGCTCTTGCCCTCACCTAGAAGGAGATTTTCATGAATGCCATCGTCCCGCGCGCCACAATCGAGGATATCGTTCGTTATCGCAACGAAGCTGTGAATCTGTACGAGATCGCATACGGCAAAATCGAGGAAGCCGCCGAAGCCATCAAGGCCGCCCAGGAAATGGCCAAGCGCGCTCACCCTGGCGTCAACAACTACAACTATGCCCAGGCGAAGGAGATCGAGGCGTTCCACAACGCAGTCAAGTTGCCGAAGCGTGAGAGCTATCTGCGCACCGCGCGCCGGCTGATCGACATCGACGCATGGGCATGGATCATCCAGCGCACCGATCTGGAACGCCTGATGGACAAGCAGGAAAAGGACAAGCTGCGCGCGCAGATGGCCTATATCCCCGAGCGCTACGACTACCATACCGGCGCCCTGCTCAATCTGGCGGAATTCGAAGGCGAGAACGCGAAGGTGATGCCGCCGCTGACCGTCGAGAACATCTACGCTACGATTGAGCGATTCATGGCCGATGCCGGTCTCATCTTCCGGCGCGGCGTGGCAAACGTCTTCTCGAAGCTTGACCGTCGCTTTCGCTCCCATGACGGTTTCAAGATCGGCTCGCGCCTCATTCTGACTCGCGCCTTCAATTCGTGGGGCGCCCTCGACTATGGGGCGATCCGCGACACCCTCATCGACATCGAACGTGTCTTCTCGGTCATGGATGGCCATTCCGAGGCCGGTTTCACGTCGGCGCTGAACGCCGTCGACGTCGATCGCCGCGGACACCACGGGCCAAGACAAAGCGAGGTGGAAACCGAATATTTCAAGATTCGCGGTTTCAAGAACGGCAACGCGCATATGTGGTTCCAGCGCGATGATCTCGTCGAGAAAGTCAACAAGCTGCTTGCCGAATATTACGGCGAAGTGATCGGCGACGGCATGCAGGCAGAGGAAGACCCGTTTGCCAGCATCAAACACACTCCCGCCAAGCGCTACGGATTCTATCCGACGCCGGATGATGCAGCGCGCCGCCTCTTTGAATTCGTGCAGGTGACCCGCCGGGCGGACGAGCCCAGGCTCCGGATTTTGGAGCCCAGCGCCGGCACCGGCAATCTGGCGCGCGGCTGTATCTCAAGCCTCAAAAATTTCTCCAACCATTGCGGCTACGGCAGGCCCGAGGATATGGAACGTTGGCGCCGCGAATACCGTTTCGACAATCAGGTGGATTGTGTCGAGATTCAGCCGCATCTCGCCGCCGAACTCGAGCAGGAGGGGATTTTCGGCCGCGTCTTCTGCCAGGACTTTCTCCAGCTGCAGCCGGCGACAACAGGGCTCTACGACAAAGTCGTGATGAACCCGCCTTTTGACCGCGAGCGTGATATCGACCACGTCATGCACGCGCTGAAATTCCTCAAGGATGATGGCTACCTCGTTGCCATCATGTCGGCGGGCACCGAGTTTAGAGAGACCAAGAAGACGGTGGCGTTCCGAGCTTTGATGGAGAAGATGAATGCGGCCTGGCACGATTTGCCGGCCGGCTCGTTCTCTGATGTCGGAACCAACGTCAACACGGTGATCCTGCGCGTCCGCAAAGACGGCGCCCGGCTCAGCCGCTATTGGTAATGCCGGGCGCGCGCCGCGCGCCCTCCCTCGCCCTCTTGGGCTAACCTCGAAAGGAGACCAACATGACCCCAATCGGCACATTGCTGCGAACCATCCGCGCCATCATCCACCGTAGCCCCGTGCATAAAACGCTTGCGGAATGGGCGGCCGAGATCGAAGCCGACAACGCCAAAACCAACCAGGAAAGGAAGCGCCGTTGATCACGCTTGGCCCTCTCATAGTCCTTGTCGTCATCGGCGCCGTTGTCGTGATCGGCTTGATCCCGGCCCGCCCGGAGGATCACCTCCATGACTTCCGGACGAAATGTCGGAAAGAAGGGATGACCTTCCAGGAGACCGAGGCGGTCCTCGCCGTCCGGATGGCCTTCGTCAGCCTGCGGCGGCAGTCCTCCAACCTATGCGTCGACGCCGGCGGCGTCATCAGCCGTGATCGCATCAACGAGATCGCTAGGCATCTGTCGATCGGTCTTGCCGCCGCGCACGGTCAGGATGCGGCAAAACGGTTCATCACCTGGGTGGAATCCTGCCCCGATGAGGAGATCCTCTACGACGACGCCCGAGCGCGCCGTCACCACCGGATTTCGGGTGAGCTCGCCCGTAAGGGACTGCACCCCGACAAAAAGGCTGCTATGCACGACGACTTCAAGCACGCGCTGAAGATCATAAAGCGCTAGAACGAGAATCGGGCTCTCGCCCTAACCCGTGGAGGCTACCTTGGACGGAGCTATAAGAATGCCGGCACGATTTGTCTTCCGCCGCTGGAGTGCCGACGAGTTCCGCGCGGCCATGAAGACTGCCGGGCTATCGATCAACGATTTCATGTTCATGACGGGGCGGCATTCCGATGGCGTCGCGAAGTATCTTGACCCGAACGACTCCAGCTCGCCGACGCTCGCCGAGATCGTGCTTGTCACGCTCGCCGGGCGGAGCCCAGAGCACCGCGCCGAGATCATGGAGATCGCCGACAAGCAGATGGTCGACATGGGGCACAGGAAGGACCGCCGATGAGCATCTTCAAGGATTGGATGGCGCGCACCGGCCTGACCCCCAAGACCGTCCAGGAGCATTTCGGCGTCTCGCACAACGTCACTTGGGAGCTAGGCAAGGATGACGCCAAGCTTGATCTGCGGACACGTCTTGCGATGTCGGCAGTCGCCGCCGGCCTGATGCCCTGGGCGCCGGAGAATGCCCACGAGGCGGAAGCGGTCCGCCCCGTGGTAGAAGCGATCCGGAAGGCGCTGGCGCCGCCGGATGATGATCCACGCTACGGCGACACGAGCCTGGAACGATCAGGCTCCTGAAAGCCGAACCGCCCTCTTGGGCTAACCGAAAGGAGATTTTCAGATGACGACCAAGCCGACCCTCGAGTCGATCGCAGCCGCCGATCTGGCGCAACTGCAATACCTGATCGACCACACCCCCGGACTCTATCGCCACGTCTTCGCCTGCCAATGCCTTGTCAGCGAGCAGAACCTTGACGAGCTGCGCCAGGTCGTGGCGGAATTCTTCATCGATCGGCAGGAAGCTGCATAGCCATGAAACCAACCCCGGAGATGCCCGATGCACGTTGAGGATGGCGACGAACTGCCGATCAGCATTACCATCTACGAAGAGGAGCCTTCCCAAGCTTACTGGCACTGCCAAGTAGCGGTTCTACCCCGACCAGGCGATTACCTGGTCATAGCCTCGGCGCCGGCGGGCGATCGCCACATCGTCAAACGCATCGTGCATGCCGTCGGCCTCGGCCGGCATAAGATTGACATTTGGGTGGAGAAGACACTGTGACAGCTTATCGCGCCTCTCTCTGCGCCTTGCCGAACATGTGTCTGGCCTGCCTGGAGACCGACAGCGCGTCGTCGAAGTCCATCGCGTCGGCCTCTTTCAGATTGTAGCCCCATCGGTCAGCAAAGGTGTCCTTGGCCATAAGGCCTTGGAACACCGCGACGACGTCGAGCGATCGCCGTATCGCCTCATAGAGAAACGACTTGGCCGTCTTGCTCGGGACATCCCGCCACGGGAATTCGTCACGGTCGACGATCCCCTCGATCAGCAGATAATCACGATCCGGCATCATCTTCTTGATGGCGCCGAGCGCCGAGATGCATTCGAGGCGATGTGCCGGGATCGCGAGCCCCGCGCCGCCGCCCGCCACCTCCCGCTCGAAGTCGACCGAACTCATGCCGCCGACTCGACAGCCGTCGATGTAGCCGCGCAGCGCGAGCCCGGCTTCCTTGCGGCGATCCTTGCTCGCCAAGCTCTTTGCCTGCTTCGCGTCGACAGTCTTCTCTTCCTCGTCCGACAAGAGGAGCGTGAGATACAGGTGCTCCAGCGCCGATCCGTCGACGCCCCGCTTCCAGGCCCCGCCGCGCTCCTTGTCGCGCCGCTTCTCCGCAGCGATTGCCTCCTGGCGCGCCGCTTCCTTCTTGCGGCGAATTGCTTCCTTCCGGCCGGCACGCGTGCGCATGTTGGGCTCAGGTAGCGGCGCGGCCGATGCCGTTGACACCCGGCCCGCCGGCGCCGGCGGAAGCTCGACAGCGACGAAATGGCTATCCTTCAAGATCCAACCTCCCCCGTCCGGACGATGGTCCTGCCGAATGGCTGCCAGTTCATCCAAGATATTTTGCCGCTCCTCAATCGCGAGGGAATCGCGCGGCTTCACGAGACACCGGTTGACAATCCCCCGGATCGATCCGCCCGTGCGGCCACTGCCAGCAGCGATCCGCGCGATCGTCCAGCCTGCGATCCAGAGCACGCACACAACGTACGTTTTCGGTCCCAGTTCTTTGTGCAGATACGCCTCAAGCTTTAGCCTGGGATGATCTTGCTTTTCGTCATGGTGCTGCATCGTTGCCCCCTTTACCGCTCGATTTCCTTGAGGATTCCGCGCCGCCCCTCGAATAGAAAATCTCGCATTTCGCCGTCTTCGCCACGGCGCCGCTTGCGGCAGTAGACCTCGATCTTGCCCTTGGCCTTGACCATCTCCTCGGCCCACTGCTTGCCCTCATTGCTTTCCAGGTCTTGCGGTCGCTGGCTTTTCAGCCACCGGTCTCGACGGAAAACAGCAAGTGCCCAGTCGGCGTCCTGCTCGATGCTCGACCCGCCGTCGAAGTCATTCAGCTGTGGCGGTGGATCCTCTCGCCTTTGGGACGCTCTGGTCACCTGGCTCAGAGCTATGACGGCGGCATCCGTATCCTTTGCCAGCCACTTCAATCCGCCGGTGACGACTTCCACTCTTTCGAACCGATCGCGCGTCTTCTGGAACGTTCGGACCAGGCGGATATGGTCGACGACGATGGCGAGCAGGCCTTTTGACCGCTTCATCTGGATGGCACGATCGCGCATCTGTTCGATCGCCAGCTGCGGCCGATCGTCGATGTAGACGCGGGAGGATTGGAGCCGTTCGGTCGCCGCTTTCAGCTCTTCCAATGCGTCAAAGTCGTAGGCCCCTGCCTCGATGTCGGCGACCGAGATATTGGTCTGCGCGGCAAGCGCACGGCGTGCCATATCCTCGTCCTTCATCTCCAGCTGGAAATAAAGGACCGGCCCGAACAGCGAAGCGCGATCTGCCAGCTGCGCGCCGAGCACTGATTTCCCATCACCAGGCCTGCCCCCGATAAAGCCAAGGTCACCGCCATGGATACGGCCGAGGATCTCGTCGAGAGAAGACAGGCCGGTGTCGAAGCCGGGTAGGATTCCAGAGGATTTTGCCTTCGCTGACGTCGACATCGCCCTGGCGGCGATCTGCCCAAGCGACTTCAGCGGCTCCGCCTGACTGTTGACGCTGATGTCCTTCATCCGGACATCCATGTCGGAGAGGAGATCGGTCGATATCGTTCCTGGCTTCTTTGCCTCCTTCAGCCCATGCTCGAGCGTGGCAATCAATTTCCGATGCCGCCATAGATCGACCACCACTTCCACCTGGTCGAGCGCGGATTCATTGTTCTCCGCATCGCGCAGCAGCGCGGTGAGCAGCGACGAAGTCGATTTGCCGTCATCGTCGTACTCGGGCCCGATCCGGGACTCGATCAGCGCCAGCGACATGCGCTTGCCTTCCGTGAAGATGTCCCGGATCGCCTGATAGACCTTCTGGTGAATCTCCCGCACGAAATGCTGCGCCTGCAGCACGTCGGCGACGCTCCAGAAGCTGCTCTCGCTTTGAAGCACCTTGCCGAGGATCATCTGTTCGGCCGCGATATTTTCCAGCGGATTATTGTTTCGCGACATTGAATTCCCTTCCAGCCATGCGGGCTTCGAACCTCTTCTTGGTGAGCAGCAGATCGAGCGCGTCGCCGTCACGGGTCATTTCGTTGATGGTCATGGCGATGCCAGCCGTCGCCATGCGGTCGCGCAGCTGGCGCTGATGGCTTATGCCGGGCGGCTCCATGATCTTTCCGGACGGCGTCAGCACCGCCTTATCGCCGTCCGGCCAGCCGGTGATGCGCTCCACCTCGAGCGGCGGCTCGAAGGACGACACCCCGCCGGTGGAAAGCATCGACCACACCGGATAGCGGTAGGATTCGAGCTCCCAGGCCGCCAAGGCGCTTTCCAGGCCTTCGGCGGCGCCGATATGCGGTCCGGTGCCGCCGATCCGCACCGCGCCGCCGCCGGCCGGCCCGAGGCCGACCTTCGCCTCATCCACCAATCCGTTTTTCTTTGGCTCCTCCGGGTCGAGGAAGATTTGCCAGCACGCCACGGTGTCGCCGAATGCTTCCTGAACCCGGGCGATCAGCGCGGGGAAGCGGCGTCCCTCCCTTACCTTGATACCGTTCTCCCATTCCGCCTCACGCTCGTACTCGTGATCGGCGATGAACCCGAGGACGCCATCAGGATCCCACGGCCATTCCGAGACCGCCGCGATGCCTCGCCCCTCGACCAGATAGCGTTCCGCCAGCGTGCCCTTGATCGACACCATCTGCTCGCAGATCGCCTTGGCGGTCTGGGCGCGATACTGGCGCTTGCGTTCTTTCTTCTCGGCTTCCTTGCGCTGGCGTTCCTCGCGGGCGATGCGCTCCTTCTCCTGGCGCTCTTCTCGCGCCGCCTTCTCGGCCGGCGACTCCTCCTGGCGCTGCGGCTGAATGCCGAGATGCTCACGCGCGTAGCGGAAGGCCTCGCGAAGATCGTCCTTGCCGTTTGGAATTCGGTCTCTATGGCCGTAGTACAAAAGGGCCAAGGCCCAGCCGCCGATCTTTTGGGAGTGGCGATACCATTGCCCGCGGTTCGATTTCAGATCGACGACAAATGAACTGGTCGGCCGCTTCTGCTTGTCCTTTTGGCGCGGCGTCAAAAGCGCCTTGTCGCCCTGCACGATGTAGCTCGGCCAGAACCGCTTGATGATCGACTCGACGTCGGCATTGAGCCGATCGCAAATCTCTTGTGTGTCGTCGTACCGAGGCATTTAGGCGGGCACACCGAGCTCGGCATCCAGGAAGGCGAACAACACGTTGCCGAGCACTGTGTGGGTCTCGTTCCGCTGCTGCTTCGCCGTGACGGTGGCCTTCTCCAGCTCCTTGGCGAAGTCGAACTTCTCCATCGCCTTCAGAAGGCGGTTCTCCGGCTCCTTCCACGACGGTTCGACCTCGAGCACATGGCACAGCGCCTTGATGGTTGGCTCGCGCAGATGACCGACCTCGCCACGCCGCGTCTGGGTGACGCAGCGCAAGGCAACTGTCAGGTGATCAGAGCCATAAGTTTTCAGGCACCGCTGCAGCGTTCCGATCGCCAGCGTCTCGTTCGGCTTCATGTTGTTCGCGGGCACCGGATACTTGCAGATCGTCACCTCGGCGGCGTCGCAAGCGTCGCGCAGCGCGATCGCAGCCGGCAGACCCGCAGCAACTTCGGCGGCAAAAATCGCGAGCCCGTGGATCTTGGTCACCGCACCGTTGATCGCGGCGAAGGCCTTGGCCTGCTTGCTGAGATCGGCTTCGATAATCAGGCATGGCACCGCCTCGATGCCGCGCAGCGCGGCGCCGAGCGTGCGGTGCTGACCGTCGACGATGGCGTAGAGACCTCCCTCGATCTCGGCGACGACAACAATGCCGAAAAGGCTCCAGTCGAACTCTCGTGCGATCCGGCCGATATTGCGCGCGCCTTGGCGGAGAACCTCCCGCTGATAGGCGGGATCGATGCGGAGCCATCCGATCGGAACCCAATCCAAGCGAGGCGCAACGCCGAGATTCTCGGTGATCGGCTCCCCCACAAACGCGCGGTATTCGGAGGGATCAACGTACTTCATCTGCCCTTTCCTTTCCGGTTGGGTTGCTTGATCGGCCTGCCGCTCAGGTCGTAGCTGGTCAGCGCCGGCCGGCCGGTGATCTGTGCGTGACGGGCGAGCGAGAAGAAAACCGAGGTGTGGTTCCGATCGAACCATTTGCCGATCTGGCCGGAGGAGAGCCGCCGCTTCTTCTCCTTCACCCGATAGATCGAGGCGTACCTGGCCAGGCAGACATCGGCTTTCCTGCTCTTGGTGTAGATGTGGACGGCGGCGACGCCGAATTCGGCCGCGGCCTCCTTGACGATCTGGCGGACCCATTCCGGGACACCCCTGGTCCGCAGGAGCGCCGGCAGCGATTCCGTTGCCTTCTTGCTCATGCCGGCACCTCGAAAAGATCAGGGGCGCCCTTGTTCATGCGGTTCGAAGATCGATCGTAGTCTTCGAACTCGACGGCCCGATACAGTCCGGTCACGGTCCACCGCTGGAATTCGCCCAGGTTTCGCTGCTCGAGTCGCTGGTTGCAGCCGCCAAGGGGAAGGCTGCGGCGCTTGTCGCCAAAGACCATCGGGTAAGGTTGGATGCCGCGCGCCACCATCCTCCGGAACCGATAGAGCAGGCGCTCCCACGTCTCCCCCGGATCGAACCCGATCAGCACGTAGGCCATTAGGTGTTTCGCAGGCACGCCGGCGGACTCGAGGAAGTCGACACCGCGGAAGAACACCCGCTCGTCGCCGATATTGTCCCACGCCGTGTAGAGCCGCCTCTCGCGGAAGCCGTCGTCGCGGTATTGGACGCTGGCCAAGGCCACGGCGGCATTTTTGGTCAGGGCTCGGACGTTGATCCCTTGGTTGAAGCAAACCTTGAACTCGCCATCGCGGATCTCGGCGATGCGAGCTTCCCAGTCCGCGCGCGGCTGCCCGAAGAAATCATTGTCTATGAGGTGAATGTGTTTCGGAAAGCCTGGGCCGCGCCAGATGCGCGCCACGGTGTTGACGGCGACTGGCTTCCCTTCCTTCCAGGGCACTACGCAGAAACCGCAGTTCAGCCGGCAACCACGTTGCGTGTAGCCGATGCTTGCATGGAACTTCTTGGGAGCGATCGAGTAGTCGTAATGCTCGTAGGCGCCGCCGGTGACGTCCTCGACGGTGATCGGCGACTTGTCCCATGTGCCACCGACAACGGCGCCGGGCCATTGCGCACGAAATTTCTCGACCAGCGGCGCGCTGAAGCTGAAGATCGCCGATCCATACACGTGATCATAGGCAGGCTCGCCGAGGTGGCGCTCGGCGCCTCGATCGCCGGTGTAGAAATGAATCTCGTCTCCGCGGGCGCGATGCCACGCCGCCAGTTTCATCAGCGCCAGATTGGGCAGCTTGCCGTCGAGCTGGGTAAGGCGAACGACACTCATGCGGCCGCCTTTTGTTCAAGCAATTCAGCGTATCGGCCGTGGATACTGTCGCGATCGAGAAAGCCAGACTTGAAGCCGAGGAGTCCACTGACCTCGCGCCGAACTTCGGCGAGGAGATCAGCCTCGCCGTCGGTCAACATCCGCGTCGGCCAGCCGCCGACATAGAGCATCGGCTTGGTGATACGCCGCTCGGCCGCTGAGCGAGCGGCGGCAATCCTTTTGGCTTCATCCAAAGCGGCGCGAGCGTCCGCCTCAAGGATGTCTGGAGCGACATCGCCGAGCCAGCGTGCCCCTTGGAATGCGAATGAGCTGCGAGACTCGAGTGCAACCATTCTGCGATAGAGTGGTCGCGCCTCCGGCTGCCTGGCAGCGGCCTGGAGGTCAGAGCCGTTCGACATGATGCAGAAGCGGCATGACACACGCGACATGCCAAACTGCCGATAAGCCGGATGCGGCGGCAACCCGCTGGCGTCGATGCATTCGAAAACCTGCCCTTCAGACCAATCGACGATCGGCCGCCAGTCCCAGATACGACCGTCAGCAGTGCTCGCGACCGTCGCTTTCGCCCGCGCCGCGCTCTCCGCACGGCGGATACCAGTCACGTTGATGATCGCCGGTCCCGAGAAGCGTCTCTTGATCTCAGGGACAATCACCTGTGTCTTCAGTTCGGAAGTGCAGAAGCGCATGGCCGGCGTCGACCAGCAGGGTACAAGCGTGACCGTGGAAAGTGTCTCGTACCGATGGCGACTGCTCTCCCATCGAGCTTCCCATCGCTCCATCAGTCCGCCCGCCTTTCGGCGAACGACTACCAGCTCCATGCCGAGATGGTGGGCGAGCCGCTCGCACATTGGCAGAGAGTCATTCCACTCGACCATCCCGAGATCGCTATGGATCAGCACGCGCGGACCGACATGGCCGATCTGATCGAGGTAGCGCACCGTAGCAACAGCAGCTGCATGGCTGTCTTTGCCACCAGAGACGCCTATCGCGACAGAGGCGGCGCCGGCCAAGAGGTCACTGACCTCGGGAGTTGCGGCGACGCCGGGATAGCTCGATCCTATGCCGTCGAAGAGCGTTGGTTGCCTATGCATTGGCGCCCTCAGCAGGCTTCCACTTCTCGAAGTCGGCCTCAATTTGGGCCCAGTTCACTGGGTGTTGCGCCTTGAGGTCCGGCGTATATTTACCAGCGACGAATTGGCCGCGTTCGGCGCCGTGCTCAAGCCAGCCGCGCGTCCACCGGCTATGATCGATTTGGACATGCTTGAAATCGGCCTTGGTGACGTAGCCGCGACGCTCCAGGATGATCATCAGCTTGATGGCGCGGATCTTCCATTGCGTCAGAGCGACGGGCGCAGAGGCGCCGGCGGCAACATCAGGAATGTATTCCGGCAATTCCAAGCGTGTTGCCGGACACCAATCATACCAGTCGCGCTCGCGGCCGCCCCAATACTCGTTCAGACGCTTGTCCGGCAGGTCTGGCGCGAACGCTGGCGGTCGCCACCCCCTTAACCCATATTCGTCATCGGGATGTCTCATCCTGATCACTGTGATGCCGAGCTTGCTGCAAATCTCGGAGAAGCCCTTTCCACATCTGGTCGATGGCACCAGCGCGGCGCGGAAGTCCGGCGCCGCCGCCATGGCGTTGTAGCCCCAATCCTCCAGCGCTTGGACGACAACCTCGGCATTGAGCCTCAGTTTCGCCTCGACGCCAATCTGCAAACCGTCTTCGACCCGCACCAGAAGGATGTCGTATCCCTGCGTTTCAGCATAGGCAGTCCAGCCCTTTGGCAGCGAAGCGATGAAGGCCGAGCATAGATCGGCTTCCGTCTTGAACCCCGTTGTCATACCCCGTCCAGTTCAGTGCCTGAGGAACGCGATGGACTTGTTCGAATGCCAGCACAAGGCACAGGAAGCGCACGCCAAAACTTTCCCTGTTTGCTGCGGACAGACGATGAAGCCAGGTGATGCTTGCTCGGGCATCTCGACGACTTCAGACGCCATCGTTTCCATGACGGCGCCGGAGAACCTTACCCACCACCTGGTGGGAAAGGCGCGCCGGATCTCGGCGATCTTCTGAGTGATCCTTTGGTCGGGATCGATGTGCGCGGTGAAGCCGAACACATGCAGCGCCGCGCAAGTCGCCATGAGCGCATGCCAGGTCAGAACATAGTCAACGCTGTAGAAGTCGCCGAGCACATGGAGGCGGATGGCAAATCCGTCTGGATGTTCGCTCTGCAGCCGAACCACTTCATGCACCAAATACTTTTCCAGTTCGGGTCCATGCCGCCAGCGATCGGCGAGATGCATATTGTTGCCGAAGCAGGCTCTCCATTCACGGCAAGACCGCGGGCACGTCTTCCGCTCCTCAAGCGTGAGCATGAAGATCGGGAAGCCCTTCCATCGGCCCTTGGTCACCACGCGCCCGATCTTCGGGTTGTGGTGGCCGGACTTCAGGATGTCGCCGGCTTCATCGACCTCGCGGACCGTCGAGGTGTATATGGTCCGTCCTTCGACCAAGGCGGGATCGTCGAAGGCGGGCAGGAACGGCCTGCCGCCCTTCCCGCCCCGATGAGGATGGCGGACGAGATAGCCGTCAGTCATCGTGCCCCCCGATCAGCTTGAGGTGCGCCTTCGTCTTCGGGTGATGGACGTCGGGGACGCGATCTGGAGCACCAGGATGCATGTCGACGAGGAAGTCGGCGGCACGCTGGTCGCCCAGGGCGAGATGATATGCGTGCAGGTTCCGGAACTCGTCAGAGAGCATGCGCCGTAGCGCGTACCAGGCGCCTGTCTCTTTGAGCCGCCTGACGCGCTTGTCGGCGGCGCCCTCGGGCCGCTTTAGGTCGTACACCCCGACGTGATCGCCGACGCCCGGGTAATATTTGGCCAGGATGACATCTTCCTCGAGCGTCCAGCGCTTGCTCATTCCGCAGCCTCTTTGAACTGAGGAACAGGCGCGCGGGACTTCGGCGCGGCGTCGGCCATGATGGCGCTGACGCAGGCCTTCATCTTCGCAACGGAGACCGCGTTCCCGATCTGCTTGATCTTCTCGGTCTTGGTTCCGGCGAACTCGTACTCGGCTTCCTCGGTATTGAAGCCCATGGCAGCAGCCAGCTCGTGCGGTTCCAGCATCCGGAACAGAATGTCGTAGGCGGGCGAATCGTCAGGGACGAGGAAGGTGGAGTCGCCGTGCACCAGCGCAAACTCGCCGCGGTTGGCACCGGTCACCGTCGGCAGCGGCTCGCCGGCGTCCCGGGCGCGATCGCTGCCATCATGGTGAGTCACAGGCATGACGAGCGCGAACTCGCCGCCCTTGGCGGTGGTCATGGTGGCGACCGGGTCGGTTTCGACATCGCGCGCGCTGGCACCGCCGTTCTTGTTGGTGACCGGCACCACCATGCCGAACCGACCCTTGGTCGTTACGGACGGGAGGGGCTCCTCTGCACTCGTGCATGTCAGCCCGGATCCATCACCGTAGTAGGGTGAGATCAGCGCGGCGCCGCTGCCCCCCTGCCCGCCGGTGACGATAGTCGGTAGCGGGTTGCTCACACCGCGCGGCGCACCTCCCGATGCCTGCGAGAGGACAAACGGCTCGACAAGGTAGCCACCGCCATCGCAATTCGAGGTCGGCGCAGGCTCTTCGATCGAATGCGCCCGTGTGTCACCGTAGCCATCGCCATGCCGATTCAGGATGAACGGCTCGACCAGCATCGGCCGCGCGCAGCCAGGATCATCCGATCCAGCGCCACCCGTTGTGAGGCACGGGATGGGCTCGCCCGTCGAGCGCGGCGCGCCATTGCTCCCCGTCGCCAGAGTGAAGGGCTCGGCCAGCCAAACGCCGCCCTTGGTGTCGAGCGTCGGCACAGGTTCGGTCGACACGCCCTTCGCCTGGTTGCCCTTGCGGCCATTGATGATCACCGGCTCGGCGATCCCGATATGGTTGCCGTTGGCAGCGATCGCCGGCAGCGGCCGATCGAGGCTCTGACCGCCCATGTGCTGCCGCAACACTACTAGGAATGGCTCCGGCCAACCGAACTTGACGGCGCCGGCATGGATCCTCGCCAGGGTCTTCGGCGCCAGCGGCTTCTTCCGGTTGAAGATCGACCGTCCCTTGATCTTCCAGTCGATGATTTCGCGCGCCGGCCGCCACGGCTTCGCGCCGTCGAAGAGATCGATGACGGCTTCCTTGCGCTTCTGATGCGTCGGCACGGGCCAGCAAACCTTTTTGCGGTCAGACCGCGCCATGAGGATGAATCGCTGCCTGGTTGTGGCGTCGCCGAAATCGGCCGCGTTGAGCTTGTGCCACTGCGGGTCGAATCCGAGCCGGCGGATCGTCTCGATCCAGGCGCGGAAGTATTCGCCCTTGCGCGACGCGATCGGCTTCCCGGTGCGCGGGTCAACCGGCCCCCAGCCGATGAACTCCCAGACATTCTCGATGATGATGCGCTTCACCCTCAGCTCGGTCAGCCAGGTGATGATGTGCCAGGGATCGCTGCGCTGCTGATCGCTCGTCGGCTTCCCGCCGCGGGCTACCGAATGGTGCGTGCACGTCGGGGACGCCATGAGCAGATCGAGATAGCCTTCCGGCACGAGCAGGTGCGGCCGCACCGTCGCGATGTCTTGAACGTAGTGGCGCGCCTCTGGATAGTTGCGCTGGTGCGTGTCGATCGCGACAGGCCAATGGTTGACGCAAGTCACGATGATCTGTTCCATGGTCCAGCCGAGCTCAAGCAATGCCCGGATGCAACCGGTCGTGGAGCCACCTGCACCGCAAAGCAGATCGGCAATCAGCAATTTCTTCATCATTTCTTCTTCCCCCCTCCGCTGCTCTTGTTCATCGAAACCCCCGGCATGTTGATGATGCAGTAGTGGTCCAGGTGCCGTTCCGCGTCTTTCAGAAGACGCATCTCGCGCGGATTCAGAACCATCACCTTCTCATCGTCCGGCAGCGCCTTTGCTTGCGCGATGACGCCGTTCAGAAATTCCAAAATGCGGGTGATCGAGAACTCAGTGATCTCGACACCGACACCTCGAGTCTTGTGCACTTCCAGATATCGACCAATCGCCCAGATCGTTCGAGCGCCTTCGATGCCGAGGTGCACTTCCACTTTCCATGCCGCGACGTTACCGCGCGGCTTATTCCGATCGAGGATCCCTCGTAGAAAATCTCGCGCCGACGTCGCGTCGATGTCGGCCAGTTTCATTCCATGCCCTCATTTCCTTCGCGCGGGCGACCAGTGAGCCTTCCGAGCGTGATACTTGCAGTAGGACGGCATTCCGCCAGTCGGGTTGCCGCAGAAATAGAAATGCGCGTGCTGCAGCGGATCGCCGATCGGCCAGCGGCAAACCTTGTCAGTAAGCTCCGGCATCGAAAGCTTCAGCGGCTCCGGCTCCGGCAGATCCACAACCGTTTCGGGCCGGTCATCCTTCTCGAACATCGGATCGTCATCGGCGACGATGACGGGCTTCGTCTTTTCCTTTAGCGGCGCCGGCTGTTTCGCCGGCAGCCGCGGATTGATCGGCTTCTCCTTGGGCTTCTTGGCTGGCGCCGGAGGAGCTGCGACCTCAGCATGGCCGGCAAGCGTAATCTTGCTGCGAAGCGGAACCTTGGCGCGCTCGGCAAGCCCGATGATGGCATTGCGGGTGCAACCGCCGATCCGCTCCGCGATCTGGCCGGCGCTGAGACCGTCCTTCACCCCTTCCCGAATGCGGCTGATCCGCTCCTCGCGCGAAATCTTATCCCACATTGTCGCGCACCGTGGGCGGCAGGTTGAAAAGGCTGTTCGCCGCCGGGGTGTACGGGTTCAGCTGTTTGTTCAGGGTCCAGACGATGCCGGCGGCCTCGGCGGCATCGGCACTCGAGATGCCGATACCGAGACGTGCGCACATCAGCTTGGCCTCTTTCTTCGCATCGCCTGGCCGACCGTTACCGAGGAATTCCTTTCTCCATGTGCCTTGGGCGATGAACCGCACGGGGATGTTGAACCTTTCACACATCGCACATGCGATCATCGACATGCCGTAGATGCGATAGATCGACGAAAGGCTGGCGCCCTTCTCGGTCGTCTTGACCAGCGCATGCCCAGCCCATGTAGATGATGTGTCGACGACGGTCTTCTGCCGGACGTTGTTCGAAGGTAGCGGCGCCTCGATCGCCACCATCTCGACGCGGTTTTCCATCAGCCAGACGCGCATGAAGTCTTCGAAGAGCCGACCAATCTTCGCCTCGTGCGCCGCGTCGAGCGCCTTCTCATCCTCCAGGATGTTTCGCTTTCGGGTCGGCCCCTTGAAAGTCTGCGTGGTGATGACGCCATCCTTCATGACGGCGGCACCAGTCGTCGTCGCGATATCGAGCCCGCCAAGGATCATGCTGATGCCCCGGGGCCATAGATCGCGCGAAGCCGCGCATACCTGGTGACGTCTTCTGCAATCCAGCCGGTCCCGCGGTGATAGTTGATCTCGCCGCTGAGCACGCCAATGCGCTGCTCGTCGGTCATTTCCTCGCCGGGGCAATCTGTCGGCAGTTCGCCCTCTATGCCGGCGCAACGCGTGCAGATCGCCGCGCGCCATGTGCAGATCGCGCAGCGCTCCATCCTGCAGTCGCAGCGGCGGTAAAGATGCTTCGGGAAAATAATCATCGGTCCCCTTGAACCGGAGCGGATCACATTGGAGCCGCCCCGGCAGTCCCTTGTGGCTGCATCTCAGGCGGTCGCTGCTTCTGCGGCCTTTCGCGTCTCGATGTCGTTGTCATCCGGCCATTCCGGATCGGGCTCGCCAGTGCCTAGCCCGGTTGCCGGCGCCGCCGACGAACCTGCGGCGGCTTCATCGAAGACGTCGGGCTTGCCGGCCTGCTCCTTGCCTTCCTCGCGAAGGAGCTCCGCGGCCGAGTCCGGCCCTTTCTTGAACCCGCCGGCGAGGACGGCCTGACCTTCGTGCCAACCGCGGATCCATTCGTCGTAGGCTTCGGCGCCAGGCGCATGCGGCGGCTTGCAGTCCTCGCCCTTCATGCCGGCGCGCTTGCCGGCATCGAACGCCTTCTCGGCGGCGGGCCGGCGGTCGAGCTCGAACTCTCCCTGCGAGCCAATCGCGAGGCCTGCCCACCGCGCGATACGAATTTCTCGGTCCCGACGCTCCTTGAACTCCTTCTCGCCTTCTGGTGTTTCCAGCTGCTCAAGCAGCTTGATCTCGTCGAGACCGTTCTCGCCAAGCTCGGATTTGATGAGCCTGTCGTGATTCATGCGGGCGGCCTTCGCCGTCTTCTCGGCGTCGACCAGCCGGGTGCGCTTCTCGCCAAGCTGGCGCGTAAGAGCCTGCCGTTGATCGTCGCTCAGCTGCTCGAGAGTGCGATTGTCGCCGGGCCGCGGGCCGCCGGGGACCGGCGCCAGCTTTGGCTTGTTCTTGGATCCTTTCGGCCTTGCCAACGTCAGATCCTCCCCTTGAGCTCGGCCGCCGGCTTGAACTTCAGGGCGCGGCCGGCGGGGATATCGACAGGTTCGCCGGTGGAGGGATTGCGCCCCTTGCGCGCCTTCGTCGGCTTCACGCTGAAGATGCCGAAGCCGCCGAGATGCACCCGCTCGCCGCCAGCGAGCGTCGACGCGATATGATCGAGCGCCGCATCGATCGCTTCAAGCGCTGCAGCCTTGCTCGATCCGGTCTTGTCTGCGACCGCGGCCGCGATGTCCGATTTCGTTGTCATTTCCGCATTTCCTTCCGTTGTGCCGCTCATGCGGCGGTTGACGCCGGATTGGCGTTGAGTGAGACCACGATGGCCTCACCTCTCGGCTTTCGCGCATGCTCAACGACTTGACGGCACATCTCGACAAAGTCGCCGTCAGTCATTGCCTGCTTCGCGAAATTCACATTCTTCGTGACAAACTGGACATTGCCCTCGACATAACCGACTGAGCTATCGATCCTGTCGAGCGAAGCATTGCCTTCGCCGGCATTGCAGTAGCCGTGGTTGAACGCGAGAAGTGCTCCGGTCAACGCGCACTGCCATCCCTGCTTCTCGATCAGAGCGTCCAGATACTGGAAACTCAGGCCCCATTCGATGCAGCGTTTCACTGCCGATCTTTCCCATCTGGAGTATTCGGTTTTGGGAATGTGGATGCCCCCGCGCCAACACCGGCTGCGATGAGCTATTTGATCGCGCCTCTGGCAGTCCTTGCAGCGATGCTGCTCGCCCTTGTCCATGCTTATGGCCGAAACGGCAGATTCGAATCCGCAGTCACATCGGCAGTTCCACATCTGGTAACCTTTGACGACCTTTCCGATCGACAAGACGACGCGGTTGCCGTACCTGGCGCCGACGTAGCTCGGATCGCCGAGCCGTGATTTTTTTGGAAGCTTCTTTCCAAGAGTCCCCACGCTCACGCCACCACATGATTTTCAAACAGAGGCATCGCTTCCGGCTGCGGCATTAGCGGTAGGCCGCGTTTGCGCTTCACGCTTTCCGATTCGTCGTCGTCGAATTTCGTCGCCTCCTTGCCCCAGCTGATCCAGCCAGGCCGTGTCTTGCGGCTGAACAAGTCGAGCCGAGTGGACTTCGGCGAATGCTTCTCAACCATCCGATAGAATTCTTCTGGCTTCCGACTATGCTGCCTGGCGATCCCGTCGAAGATCGAGGGGAATGCCTTGTGGTGCGGATTGCCGATCGTGCCTATATGCACCGGTTCGTGCATCGTCCTCGACCGGTAGCCTGGCCCCATGCGAACCTTCCCGGTCCTGGTGGTCTTGCGCCATATGATGGTGGTCTTGTACGTGAATCCCCATGTCGTCATCACGGCTTGACGGTCAGCCAGCGGCATCCACTCACACGCCCACATGAGAAGAAGGCAGTCGCCGCGGGCAAGATGTCCGACCGGCAGCGCCATGATTTCCGATAGCGGCATCGTCTCATATTGAGCGGATGCCGACTTCTCGGCGCCAGCTTCGCTGTAAAGTTGAAAATCCCATGGGCAATCGATCGCGATTACATCGGCGCAGAACGGTCGCAGATTGCCGAAGGGCCAAATCATTCGGTCCCCTTCCGAACCATCATCACACGGCGCCCTTGCCGCAGGATCTGGTAGCCGTGCTCAGCCGAGCCATCCTCCAGTTGGCAGAGGTTGAAATAGAACGAGGTGTAGGCGATGAGAGGATCGCTCCTGGTCGGCACGAAGCCAGCATCGAACATCAGGTTGCCGACGGTTTCCCAGCGCCCCTCGTGCGCTTCTAGAACTCTCAGCAGTCGGTCCTTCGCACTCACCCCATAGTTCGGCGTCATGCTCATCCTCATGCGGACTCCTCGACTTGGGAGACATCGACGAGGCGGCCGGCATCCGTCACGCGGATGCGACGACGATCTTGGTAGAACTCCACCAGCCCGGCCTCGGCCAGCCGGGTCCAAGTCGAGCGCATGATCGGTGCTCGTTCACCGGCGGCGACGAGCACCTGACGGTTCTTTTCCAAGACGCCGTCGCTGTTGCGATTGCGAAGCCACTTCAACGCGGCGAGCATCGATCCCGACGGCTTCATGCGGCGCACCGCTTTCTCCGGTCCGGCAATCTGCTTCGGCGGCCCAGCAATCGATTTTGGAGGTATCCGAAGGCATCCTTCTCGACTTGGCGGATGCGCTCTTTCGAGACCGCGAATTGCGTCCCGAGTTCGTCGAGCGTCGCCATCTCATCGGACAGCCATCGCGCCTTGATGATCACTTGCTGGCGATCGGACAGATCGTAAATCGCCGTGCGAAGTTTTTTCGAAAGCTGGCCACCGTCGAGCGTCTTCTCCACGACCTCGTCGGGAAGAGGATCCGGTGAAGGAAGATTGTCGCCGAAGGTCGTCTCACCGTCGTCCGATACGCCAGCGATCACGGCGATCGGAACATCAAGAGAATAGGTCGGGCACGCGAGGCGTTCCGCCATTTGCGCCACCTGATCGGCGGTGACACCAAGCAGTTCCGCTACGCGCGCGACGATTTGGCTGCGCCCCCAGGTAGGGTTCAGAGCCTCGACTCGGTTGTAAACGGTGCGGCATTGGAAGAAGAGCCGCTTGCCCACCGTTGTCGCTTTCGCCCCGACCAGGGAGTAGTTCCGGAAAACGAATTCCTGGACGGCAGCGCGCACCCACCAGCTTGCATAGGTGCCGAACCGGATGCCGAGCTCAGGGTCGAACTTCCTGGCCGCCTGCAGAAGACCAAGCTGGCCTTCCTGCTGAAGATCTTCTTCCGACAACCCGTAGGACCGGAACCGGCGGGCCATATTCCCGACGAGCGGCGTATAGGCGAGGATCAGCCTGTGAAGCGCCTTCTCGTCGCCGCGATCTCGCCAGCGCCTGGCGAGATCGAACTCGGCCTCGCGACCGAGCATCGGCTGGCGGCCGCGACCGTGGTAAGGCACGTAGGGTGATGATGATTGCATTCCCCGTGCCCTCCAGAAGCCACGGTTGCGCGCCGCCGCCCGGCGCCGGCGTCTTATGCGTGTGCCGCGAGCTGGGCCCGCGCCCCGTCGAGCGCGTTGACGGTGATCTTGATCTGCGACAGTTCGGCCTGATATCCGGCCACGCGGGCGTCGCGGTCTTTCTTGGCGGTGGCAATAGCGGTCTCATAGTCGGTGTTCGCCTGCGCCATTTCCTGCTCGATGCCTGCGGCGTGCCGGCGGAGCGTGTCGATCGATTTGGCCAGCGTTTGCTTCGAACCGGCGATCAACGCCTTGGTGGTCGCCAGCGCCACCGGTTCATGAGCCAAGTTCTGCTCGCCGAGCGAAGCGACGATTTCGTCGGCCACCTGGTCGTGAGCGTCGTCAGGTTCTTTCACGACGCGAATCTTCGATGATGCCTGTGATGCCATATTTGGCCCTCCTGCTTTTTTTGGGTTGGAAGATTGCCGGGATCGAGGCTCCCGGCCGGCCTACTCAGGTCGCCACACCAAGCTACTGAACTGAGAGAAACGGCACCGCGGAGCCTGGGATCATGCTGGTCGGCAATGTGCCGTTCCACTTCTCCGCCTTGGTGAGCTCGACGAGCAAAGGATTATTGGATAGCGCGCCGGCACGCGCCTTGATGGCATCGGCCTCGGCGTCACCCTGCACTTTGGTAGCGTATGCCTTGGCGTCGGCTTCAGCCTTCACAGACTTCGCGCGGCCCTCCGCTTGGGTGACCGCGATATCGGCTTTGATCTTCTCCTGCTGGAGCGTCTGCTCCTGCTTCTGAACTTCGACCTGGGCGGTCATGCGCGCCTCCACGGCGTTCTCATAGGCGTCCGAGAAATCGATATTCTCGATCTGCACGCTATCGACCACCACGGGCCCGTCGACCACATCGGCCACCGCCTTCGAGACCTGGGCGTTGAACTTGGCGCGGTTCTGGATCACCGAGACTGCATCATACTGGCCGAAGATCGTCTTCACTTCCTGCGGCGCCTTGCGGGCGATCACTCTATCAGCGAGGGCCTCGACAGTTCCGTAGTTGGCGTAGACGTTCGCGACCTCCGCTTCAGGCACATGGTAGTTCACGGTGACGCGCATGTTAGCCGGCTGCTGGTCGCGACTATAGGCCTGCATCTCGGTTCGCTGCTCGGAACTGCATCCTTGCGCGCCGGGCGGGCAGTTCCAATAGACAACTTGCTGCTGCGTGCTCAATTTGACGACCGATTGGAACCATGGCGTCTTGAAATGAAGGCCGGGCCCGACGGTTTCGGTGTAGGCCCCATTGGTGAGGAGGACGCCGCGTTGCCCTTGGTCAATCGTGTACCAGGAACCTGACACCACAATCAGCGCTACCAGGATCAGAAGCGCGCCAGCGGCAATCGAAATGATCTGTCGGAGATTCATGATCTGTCTTTTCAGTTGGAGGATCGGCAAGCCGGGTTCAGTTTCTTCCGGCGGTCAACCTGTCGACGAGTTTCGCGACATCCTCGACGGTGACCAACGTGTCGAGCAGATCGTCGCTGATTTCTATGGCGAACTCCTTCTCGATCGCCATCGCCATGCTGATGGCGTCGAGGCTGTCGCCGAGAAGATCGGCTTCCAGTTTTGCTCCAGGAGCCACGTTCTTTTCGTCGACGCCCATAGTCTCGGCGATGATTGCCTTCAGTCGTGGATCAATTTCAGTTTCCGTGGTCACAGAGTACATTCTCCGATCAATGGCGAGCATGATCCTCTGATAGATCATCGCTCCCACGCCTTTGATGAGCCGCCGCATAATTCCCCCTGAGCCGACGCCTTTCGGCACGATACCTCGCCGCCGCGGCTTCCGGTTTTTCGCAAAACTCTTCGTACTTGATCATCAGTTTGATCAGGGTCTCCCCATCCACAAACTTCATGCACTGCCATCGATGCCAAATACGCTCCGCCATCGACTGGCGAATGCCTGCGCAGTCCGCCGCGTCATCCCTAGCCGATGTCCATGTATCGACGCGTGGACCGCGATGGAGCCACTTCGCCAGGGACTCAAGCCAGAAATTGGCCTGCTCCGGCGTCGACATGCCGGCAGTATCTGACAGCGCCCTCAACAATCGGGCATCACCATGCGATTTGGCGGATTCGCCAAGACTCTCGACGGACATAACTCAACTCCTTCGATTACAACTGGCCGCATCGAAGAAGACGGAAAGGAAACGCAATGCTCTCGATTGACGAACAAGCCCCAGCCTGCAAGCAAGTGCCTGATCGTCGCGGCGAGAGAAACCTCCTTGTGTGTTCAAGGACGGATACCCGTCCTGCCTGGTTGATCAAGGCGCAAAGCAATCGCGGAAACGACCGCCGTGTGCCGGCTCACCAGAACCCGATTTATGCGATAGCCAACGCACGCATCGCAGGCAGCCAGAAAGGCGCCATGACCCATGCACGCCGCATCGAATAGCCCGGCGCTCACGACGCGCCTCCATCGAAAAGACGCGCGGCGGCCAGATGGCCCAGGCGCGTTTTTCGTTTCTCAGCCAGGATCGCAATCATGCGTCCACCTTGGCGTTGGGATCTCCGCCGTAGAACTCGCCGTAGATATCGGGACGGAGATGGTGGCGCGAAATGCCGGTCAGCTGCTCAAGGACGAGCACGCGGTCTGGCGGCGCCTTCTTCCATTGCGAAATCGCCTGGGACGTGATTTCGACGCCCTTTTCCGCAAATGCCTTAGAGAGGCCGGTCGCTCCACCGGCCTTCTGTTTCGCTGCATCGAGGGCTTCTTGCATTGTCATGCCGGATTGAAAGCATATCTTTCATCCGTTTGCAAGCACCTCTGTCGAAGAAAGAATCGCTTTCAAATGGTATGATTCGCGCGATGACAAAACAGCCACGCAAAAGAACTCCGACAGCCGAAGCGCTGGCGATCGGCGAGAGGATCCGGAAACTTCGGGAAATCCTGGAACAGGACTCCCAGCAACAGTTCGCCGATATGCTGGGCGACGTGACGCGCGGTGCGGTCGGCAACTGGGAACAAGGTCAAGGGATCAAGCTGGAGAATCTCCAGCGGATCGCGACGGTGACGGATTGTTCGCTCGAATGGCTCGCAACCGGTCGGGGTGTCCCCTATCCCGTTCGAGGCATCGATCACGATATCAGCCTGCTTCCCCCGGAGGACCAAGCCGACCTGATCCCCGACATCAAGGCAATGGTTAACAGGCGACTGGAAAAGTACAAAAACCACTAGACGGGTTTGGCCGGTCATCGGCCCTTCCGAGGGCGCCCTTTCGCCAGGACGGCGATCACGGCCGCTGTAAGCATCATCAATGTCTTCTGGTCTTCCTCGCTGAGCGTCCGCATCAGCGGCCGGAAGATCTTTGCAAGCTCATATGTGAAATCAGGATCTTCGAACGTTTGCTCGAGCCGTTCGACTATCTCGCGATTCAAGCTGTTGCTGCCCTTCGACGCCTGAAGTCGTTCCTTCAGACGCGGCGGCAGCCTCACGTGAAAACTTGGCAGATCGGACTCCGACATGCCCGACTTATGGCCGAAACCTGCCGGCCCCGAAATGGTTCCAGTTTCTGCAGAAACAAGCATTTCTGGTACTATCTATCCCCGTTATCCACAGGCATATATTACATGTTGAAATATTCTGTTAAGGCATATATTACATGTTGAAATATTCTGTTAATCGGAGCCCAACAGTTGTAGTCGTATCAAAAAGGCACACCAGGAAGTTTCCAAGTGTCGTGTGCTTTGTGCAGGGGGTGGAAATGACGGAATGCGATCTGCCGCTGTTGGCAGGCCAAACATCTATCAGTAGCAGTCGGTATAAGCATTTGAGCCTGTTTAATATGAACGTGAGCCACGACGGGTTGAGTGCCGAATTCGGTGTCCTATTGTCCGACGATAAATCTATTGTCGCTAATATACCGCATTGGGAATTGGATGCTATTATCAGTCAGCTGCAATTTGCAGCCGGAGAAATGCGTCGCCGTCAAGGTATGCAATTGAACGGATCGCGTGACGCTTTACGGGATATTTGCGACAACGCGCTGACCCCGATCAAACACGACGTGCTCGTTCATCCTCAGAAAGGCGACATCGTTTTTCTTCACCGGTTCGAAAACCACGCACCAGTGGCCATCAAGATGAGTCCGACGGAGCTCAAGATCGCTCGAGCCAAGACCAATGCCGCGCTCGCGAGAATGGCCAACTGAAGGCTACAGCCCATAGGACTCTCATATAGATGGTCCTGCACACACAGCAGGGCCATCCATTTCCTGCGGCACAGTGGCACCGCCAAGCATGCGTAGAACCGATATACCCCAGGCTAGTTTTGCTTTCGCAGACCCTACTGCGCTGCACCTGGCATCCAAATGATTCGGTCGAATCGGAACGCGCCAGAGAAACTAGGTGTGATTGGTGCCTGGGTTATTCCTCGAGCTGCAAACTCATGATGAGGACGGGCCATCAACCCCGTCTGGTTCTGTCCCGCATTGGTGGGCCCGGGCAGCCGTTTGAGCATTCATCCACCGGAGCGATCGGAGCCGCGGGTCAACCCTCAAAGAAGACCGCCGCTTTTGGGTGCCAAATCGCAAGATGTTGGCGGGAGCCTCCGAGTCAGACCCAACATCTTGCGATTTTCTTCCCGAAAGCTGCCCAAAAAGATTGCGTCCTGAGGCATTCACCACTATATAAGCCATAGAACTTTTCCAGGTTCTTCTGCACTTTTTGGGCAGCTTTCACCCCGGCCGGATCACCCCGCCGGGGTTTCTTTTTGTTCACCACGAATCAGCCCAGGTCAATATTTTTTGTGAAAGGAATGCTTTCCGACGCTTGCGTATGTATGAAAGATATGCTTTCAATATCTGCGTTGAACGGATGGAAGTCCCTCGTACTCAAGGAGGCGCCGCCCGTGAAGGTGTGAAAACGGACCGCGACAAGGACGGGCGCCAATGCCCGTCCGGCTCGCCCGGGGAAGCAAGCATGTCTGAAATTTCATACCCAGCCGATATCGCGAAGGCGCGTGAGGTTTTTGCTGAGAAGTTTCCAGCCACCTTCATGAAGAAGGGTGAGCGCAAGAAGATCCCGCTGAAGGTCGGCATCGCAGACGATATCATCGCGGCTCTCCCAGAAATGAGCCCCGAGCTGATCAAGCGCGCCGTCGGAGATTATGTCTCCGGGCCCAAATATGCCCGCGCGATGATCGCCGGGCAGCAACGGGTCGATCTTCAAGGCCAGCCGGCCGGTGAGGTCACTGAGGCAGCGGTCAAGCATGCCAAGTGGCGGGAGAACAGGCGCCGCCAGAGCGCGCGGGATTATCAGAAGCTCCGCGAAAACATCAAACACCAAAAGAAGGGAGAACAGCCATGAGCAATCCGCTTGCCAGCCATCCGTTGACTCTTCTCGCCCTATGGGCCGGCATGGGCGTGATCTCCAGCGCCCGCTATGTCGAGGAGCGCGATCGGCGCCTCGCCCAGGAAGCCGAGCACTCGCTGGAAACACTTTTCCCGCAAGAGCTTCAGCAACAACTGGCTGCTCCGGTGGCGCCATGAGCACAGTGGTGCAATTGGTCGGCGGCATGTATCTGGTCGCCATAGGAATGACGGAGGATTCAATCCTCTGGGGCCTCGGACCTGCAGCTGTCGGTACGGTCGTCTTCTACTTCGGCATCGCCGGCGTCATGGGGTGGCCGATATGAGCAGCGAACAGAACGCCGCCCGCAATCGCGTCCTCGACGCGCTCACCACCATCCAGATGTTTGACACCGATCCGGTTTTCCGCGAGCTCGCCAAAGGTCGCTATCTGGCGATCATGGCCGCGGCCGCAGTCCCTTCACCGGTCTACCGCGCCGATGGCGGCGCCGACATCGTCATGAAGCACACAGCAATCGCGGGGCAATGATGTTCGCGGCCACCGCCTTGTATGACACCGAGCACAAGGAATGGTTCGTCGAGATGTACGGCCGTCGCCTCTTCGGCGCCGCCGATGAGCAGACCGCGCGCGCGACCGCGCTAATCCTGAGCGAGCTTCGGTCATGAGCAAGCTTTTCCTCCTCATCGGTGCGCTTCTGATGTTCGGCTGTGTCGGGCGTCGGATGTACCTCGACCTCACTGGCAAGTGGTCGCCGTTTGAATCGCATGTGCTGACCTGTTGGTTGGTCAGCCTGGGGGCCATCCTTTTCATCATTGGCATTCTCCTGGGTGCCGCCCCGTAACTATTTCGCCCGCAACTGAAACGCCAGCCCAAGGCAGCTCCATGTCCGAGAACGTCTATCGAATCGTCCGAATGGAATCGGAGAACATCAAGAAACTGAAGGCTGTCGCCATCGAGCCCGAAGGGAACGTGATCGAGATCACGGGCGACAACGACCAGGGCAAGACGTCGCTGCTGGATTCGATCTACTGGGCGCTCGGCGGCGTCGGCGCCATCCAGGATGACCCGATCCGACAGGGCGAGGTGAAGGCCCGCATCTTCCTCGATATCGGCTCTCTCCAGATCACTCGGCGCATCAATCGCACCGAGGATGGCAGCTTCAGCAGCACGCTCGTCATCGAGAACGAGGAAGGTATGCGCGCGCCATCA
>NZ_LPVS01000009.1:0-40776 GCF_014843905.1 Mesorhizobium silamurunense
ACATCGTCCCTTACATCCACAAGCGAAAGGTGCCGCCGCGACAGCGCTTACGGCGCATTTAAATGTGTCAGCGTTTTTAAGACCGGGGCTTGGGGCAAGGAAGCGACGGATGTGGTATCGAGCACGGCGCTTCAACGAAGGTGCTGCTAGAGATGCAATCGCCGTCGCGCAGACGGGTCGGGGCGTAAACGGTCAGCCCCTTTCCTCTCGCGATCGTTGCCGGCTAAAATCGCTGCGACCGGCAACAATCATTAAGAATAGTCCTCACTTCATACGCGTTTGCGCAAGAGCCGTGATCTCCGAAGCGCGAGGTGCAAAGGCATTGAGAAGCGGGGTTACCGTCACGGTCGTCTCTCGCTGCAACCCCAACGCCTGCGCTGAGGGAAGCATACGTTCTTGGATAAAGGACTCGAAGCCGTCCTTGCTGCTCCACAGTTCGATGACGCGAAGGCCTGCTCCGCCGTCGAGAGGGGCTGCAATGTGCAAGTAGATGTCCGGTGCCGGCGTGTGTTCCACACCCATCTTGCGAAGGATGGCGTCGTATTCTTCCGGGGTCAAGGCGGTTATGTCAAGGACGGCGACCCAGGTCTGCGTGTTGATACTCATACGTGTCTCCTTGGCTGAGTGCGGATTGCTGAGTTTAATTTACAGATGATTTAGCGCTTGAGTTGGAGTTGAGTGCAGCACACCGACCATGCCTGCAGGGACCGTTTTGGCCAGTTGATGTCGCTCCGATTAATTCGGCGACCAATCCTCGGGCGCGATGCTGCTACCCAAGAACGCTTCAATAATGTGGTACAGGGCTTCGGGCCGTTCGTCGGGGATGAAGTGACCCGCATTCTCCATCAAAACCGGCGCTACCGAGCGCGCCACTTGTCGCATGCTTTCCGCCACCATAGATCCCAGTCCATACTTGGCTCCAATGGCTAAAACTGGAATAGTTAGCGGCGTTCGCGACAATTCGGTGTTGTCAGCGATATCGCGATCAATCGTCCGATAGAGTTGAAGACTTGTCGCCAGCCGGCCGGGCCGTGCGTAGCTGTTTTCATAATAGGTGATGACTGCTTCTGAGAAGCTGCCAGGAACGATGTGGAATCCTCTATTGCGGTAGAACCATTCTAAGAATTCTTTCTCGTGTCCCACGAGAACCTTTTCAGCAAAGTCGGGGATCTCAAAGAAACCAAAGAACCACAATGGGTTGTGAAGAAGGGGAGCGAACTGTTTCGTGGTCCAGGGGCCGTCGGGCGCACCCTCCACGATTATAAGTTTGTCAACAGCATCGCGGTGGATAGCGGCGTAGGCATAGGCTACGGGACCACCCCAATCATGGCCGACTACAGTTGCTCGTAAATAGTCAAGCCTCGTCATCAACTGGAAAAGATCTTCGGCAAGCGTCTTGCGGTCATATCCCGATGATGCGATTTGTGATTCTCCGAATCCGCGTAAGTCGACGGCAATAACGGTGTGCTTCGTTGCAAGGAGAGGCATCATTTTACGCCACTCGTGCCAATCCTCCGGCCACCCATGGATGAGCAGAATCGGCGATCCTTTCCCGCCGATCACGTAGTGAATGCGCACACCATTAACGTCAGCGAATTGGGATTGAAAGCCGACGGGGATACCGGTCATACTGTCAGCTTGAATTGAGCCTTGGTCCTTGCCTTGGACGCCAGCGTTCGTTGGTCCCGCAAGAAATAGCATCGCGGCTGCAGTTGCCGAGAGAATGAGAGTTTGCATCGCGCGCATCACGTCGCCCTTCCGGAAGTTTTTCGGGGCAACATTCAGTACCGCCCCGCTTGCAAACGGATATGCAGCTCCTACTCATCAGCAAAATCGATTGTCGCTATACGACCTATAGCGGGAATGGATAGACACCCGTACCGGTGAGCGGCTAGTTCAAGAGCGACTGTTCCTCCATAGGACCGTCGACGATATGTGCGCTTTCAATGCGAGCGCCTCAAGCAGGCAGAGCGCCCGTTCAATATCGCGGATGAGAGCGTTTAGCCTCGAGCAATGCCGAGCACCGGAGCCCGACGTCCGCCATCAACGGATTTGACATCGGGGCGCTCGTCAACTCGGGAGCGCGGAGGCGCTGCGCTCGCCACCATGAGCTGCCGTCGCTGGTCGTAGGTTCGAGCCCTGCCGCCGTGCCATCCTTAAGTGGCGGACCGAGGATCAGGGCGTCCCGTCGTTGAAAACCGGCGGGTGGCTTGCCATATTGGGAAAACTGGGGCATAAGGCCCCGCATAGCCGGGACGGAACGACTGGATGGTTCCGAGGCGGCGCTCGAACATAAAGCGGAACACTTGCCACTTGCGTGGACCAAGAATCGGTTTTATGTAGACTGAACAGACACGCGACGCGTGGAGCTGGGAAGCCGGCTTTACGCGTCCGATTTGCATGGGCGAAATGGTGGCGCTGATTCGGCGCCGGCACGGAACCCAGGCGGCACGTCCCGGCCAGCGGGATCATCCAGGAGACCCGGCCAACGGGTCTTGAAGACAGGCGGCACATGGCTTCGAAAACCACAAACCCTTTCACCTTTCTCCAGCAGGTTCGCGCGGAGACGGCCAAGGTGACATGGCCCTCGCGCCGCGAGACCATGATCTCGACGGTGATGGTCCTGGTGTTCGCGGTCATCGCCATGATCTTCTTCTTCGCCGCCGACATAGCCATGGGCTATGCGATCGAGTTCATACTGGGCCTCGGACATTAAGTTCGGCGATTACGGAGAGGTCGTGAAATGACTGCGCGGTGGTACATCGTCCACGCTTATTCGAACTTCGAGAAGAAGGTCGCCGAGGACATCGAGAACAAGGCCAAGCAGAAGGGCCTGTCCGGCGAGATCGAGCAGATCGTGGTGCCGACCGAGAAGGTCGTCGAGATCCGCCGTGGCCGCAAGGTCGATGCCGAGCGCAAGTTCTTCCCGGGCTATGTGCTTCTGAAGGCCAACCTGACGGACGCCGTGTTCTCGCTGGTCAAGAACACGCCGAAGGTCACCGGCTTCCTCGGTGACTCCAAGCCGGTGCCGATCACCGAAACCGAGGCACAGCGCATCCTGAACCAGGTGCAGGAAGGCGTCGAGCGGCCGAAGCCCTCGGTCACCTTCGAGATCGGCGAGGCGATCCGCGTCTCGGACGGCCCGTTCGCGTCGTTCAACGGCTTCGTCCAGGAAGTGGACGAGGAGCGGGCGCGCCTCAAGGTGGAAGTTTCGATCTTCGGGCGCGCGGTGCCCGTCGATCTGGAATTCGGACAGGTCGAAAAGGGCTGATCCGAAGATCCCTTGGCCGACAGGCGAAAGGGGTCGGCGGCGCGAAGAAGTGCGCTGCCATCAACGGGTGGGAGGTGAAAGCGGTTTAGCCGGCCGCTGGGACCGCACCACCAGACTGCAACCGCCGGCGTTTCCCGGCATGAGAAAAGGCAGGAATAGAGATGGCTAAGAAAGTTGCAGGCCAGCTCAAGCTCCAGGTTGCCGCGGGCTCGGCCACGCCGTCGCCCCCGATCGGCCCGGCGCTTGGTCAGCGCGGCATCAACATCATGGAGTTCTGCAAGGCGTTCAACGCGCAGACCCAGGAGCTGGAGAAGGGCTCGCCCATCCCGGTCGTCATCACCTACTACCAGGACAAGTCGTTCACCTTCGTCATGAAGACGCCGCCGGTGAGCTACTTCCTGAAGAAGGCCGCCAACCTGAAGTCGGGCTCGAAGGAGCCGGGCAAGGTCAAGGCCGGCACGATCTCGCGCGACAAGGTGCGCCAGATCGCCGAGCAGAAGATGAAGGACCTGAACGCAAACGACGTCGAGGCGGCCATGCGCATGGTCGAGGGCTCCGCCCGCTCGATGGGCCTGGAAGTGGTGGGCTAAGATCATGGCAAAGATTGCAAAGCGTGTTGCCAAGAGCCGCGAAGGCATCGATCCGAACAAGGCCTATGCGCTCTCCGAGGCGCTGCAGCTGCTCAAGGACCGGTCCACGGTGAAGTTCGACGAGACCGTCGAGGTCGCGATGAATCTCGGCGTCGATCCGCGTCATGCCGACCAGATGGTCCGCGGCGTGGTCAACCTGCCGAACGGCACCGGCCGCTCGGTGCGCGTCGCCGTGTTCGCGCGCGGCGACAAGGCCGAGGAGGCCAAGGCCGCCGGCGCCGATATCGTTGGCGCCGAGGATCTGGTCGAGATCGTCCAGAAGGGCACGATCGACTTCGATCGCTGCATCGCCACCCCGGACATGATGCCGCTGGTCGGCCGTCTGGGTAAGGTGCTCGGCCCGCGCGGCATGATGCCGAACCCGAAGGTCGGCACCGTGACCACCGATGTCGCGGCCGCCGTCAAGGCTTCGAAGGGCGGCGCCGTCGAGTTCCGCGTCGAGAAGGCCGGCATCGTCCAGGCCGGCGTCGGCAAGGTCTCGTTCGACGTCAAGGCGCTGGAAGAGAATGTGCGGGCCTTCGCCGATGCGGTGAACAAGGCAAAGCCCGCCGGCGCCAAGGGCAACTACGTCAAGAAGGTGTCGGTCACCTCGACGATGGGCCCCGGCCTTAAGCTCGACATCGCGACGCTCGCCGCGTCGTAAGTGTCGCCTGACCGGCTTCAGGCCGGTCGCATAAGAATTCCGGACCGCCGATCCGTTGGCGGTCCGGTAACCCGGAGGCCGAAAGGTTTCCGGATATCCTGTCCGAGATTGCAGGCGGCCCAAAGCCTTAATTCGTCTGGGCCTGCATGAGACGGGTGAAGACCCGACAAAGGAGCAAGATGCTCCAATGAAAGGTTCGAACCGTGTTTGCCTTTTGTCAGCGCATCGCCGGCTTGGCCGTAGGTGTGGCGAAAGGGGGCAGGATCCTCGAGCGCCGTTCGGGAGATCCGTTTTTGGATGGCCCGGCCGGCAAAAGGCAACCCGACTTCTGACCTCGTGAATGGGGCAGGGGTCAACTGGAGATAGGCAGTGGACAGAGCGGAAAAACGCGAACTCGTCACGGGCCTGAATGATGCGTTCTCGAACGCGGGTTCAGTCGTCGTGGCCCACTACGCCGGTATCACCGTCGCGCAAATGAACGACCTTCGGTCGAAAATGCGCGCCGCCGGTGGCACCGTCAAAGTCGCGAAGAACCGTCTCGCCAAGATCGCTCTTCAGGGCACGGACTCCGCATCGATCATCGATCTGTTCAAGGGACAGACGCTGGTCGCTTATTCGGAGGATCCGATTGCGGCGCCGAAGGTCGCGTCCGATTTCGCCAAGGGAAATGACAAGCTCGTCATTCTCGGCGGCGCGATGGGCACCACCTCGCTCGACGCCGACGGTGTGAAGGCACTCGCCACACTTCCGTCGCTCGACGAGCTGCGCGCCAAGCTGGTTGGCATGATCGCCACGCCGGCAACCCGGATCGCCCAGATCGTCAATGCGCCCGCGGCTTCGGTCGCGCGCGTCATCGGCGCTTACGCCCGGAAGGACGAGGCGGCATGAGGCCGTTCCTCGCTGTCAACAACACACGTTCGAACCTAGTAAAGGAATACAAAAATGGCTGATCTGGCAAAGATCGTAGACGACCTTTCGAAGCTGACCGTCCTCGAGGCGGCCGAGCTGTCGAAGCTCCTGGAAGAGAAGTGGGGCGTTTCGGCCGCCGCTCCGGTGGCGGTTGCCGCTGCTGGCGGTGGTGCTGGCGCTGCTGCAGCCCCGGCTGAAGAGAAGACGGAATTCGACGTCGTTCTCGCCGACGCCGGCGCCCAGAAGATCAACGTCATCAAGGAAGTCCGCGCCATCACCGGTCTTGGCCTCAAGGAAGCCAAGGACCTGGTCGAAGCGGCTCCGAAGCCGGTCAAGGAAGGCGTTTCCAAGGCAGACGCCGACAAGTTCAAGGCTCAGTTGGAAGCAGCTGGCGCCAAGGTCGAGCTGAAGTAAGCCCTATGGCCGAGGGCGGGCGGCCTCGCGCTGTCCGCCCCCTCCCTTGACGAAGGGAGGCTTCACGACGCGAGACGTTTGAAAACCTCTTTCCTGAGGGCCGGAAGCGGCCTTCAGGAAACGGGTTTTCTCCCGTTTTTGGCCGGCAGCCGCCAAGCAATTGGAAAGGCAGCCGGAAAACAGACAGGGGCAGCCGGCGAGGCGGCCCGTTGGTGCAAGGCGAACCGCGGCGAGGTTCGCCCCGAGTTTTGAGCTAAGGAGCGACGATGGCCCAGACCCAGACTTTCAATGGCCGCAGACGCGTACGCAAGTTCTTCGGAAAGATCCCGGAAGTTGCGGAGATGCCGAACCTGATCGAGGTTCAGAAGGCATCCTATGACCAGTTCCTGATGGTGGACGAGCCCAAGGGCGGGCGTCCGGACGAGGGACTGCAGGCCGTTTTCAAGTCGGTCTTCCCGATCTCCGATTTTTCCGGCTCCTCGATGCTGGAATTCGTGAAGTATGAGTTCGAAGGACCGAAATTCGACGTTGACGAGTGCCGTCAGCGCGACCTGACCTATGCCGCGCCGCTCAAGGTGACGCTGCGCCTCATCGTGTTCGATATCGATGAGGATACCGGCGCGAAGTCGATCAAGGACATCAAGGAACAGGACGTCTACATGGGCGACATGCCGCTCATGACGTCGAACGGCACCTTTATCGTCAACGGCACCGAGCGCGTCATCGTCTCGCAGATGCACCGCTCGCCGGGCGTCTTCTTCGACCATGACAAGGGCAAGTCGCACTCGTCGGGCAAGCTTCTGTTTGCCGCGCGCGTCATCCCCTACCGCGGCTCGTGGCTCGACATTGAGTTCGACTCCAAGGACGTCGTGCACGCCCGTATCGATCGCCGCCGCAAGATTCCGGTGACGTCGCTCCTGATGGCGCTCGGCATGGACGGCGAGGAGATCCTGTCGACCTTCTACAACAAGATCACCTACAAGCGCGCCGGCGACCATTGGCGCATCCCGTTCAACGTCGATCGTTTCCGCGGCCTCAAGGCCGTCGGCGACCTGGTCGACGCGGATACGGGTGAGATCGTCGTCGAGGCCGGCAAGAAGATCACCGCCCGCCAGGCCCGCCAGCTCGGCGAGAAAGGCCTCAAGGCGATCAAGGCGACCGACGAGGATCTGCTCGGCAACTACCTGGCCGAGGACATCGTCAACTACGCCACCGGCGAGATCTTCCTCGAGGCCGGCGACGAGATCGACGACAAGACGCTGAAGGTGCTGCTCGGCACCGGCGAGGACGAGATCCAGATCCTCGACATCGATCACGTCAATGTCGGCGCCTACATCCGCAACACGCTCGCCGTCGACAAGAACGAGAGCCGCCAGGACGCTCTGTTCGACATCTACCGCGTCATGCGTCCGGGCGAGCCGCCGACGCTCGAGACCGCCGAGGCCATGTTCAACTCGCTGTTCTTCGACAGCGAGCGCTATGACCTGTCGGCCGTCGGCCGCGTCAAGATGAACATGCGCCTCGAACTCAAGGCCGAGGACACCGTGCGCGTGCTGCGCAAGGAAGACATCCTGGCCGTGGTCAAGACGCTGGTGGAACTGCGCGACGGCAAGGGCGAGATCGACGACATCGACAATCTCGGCAACCGCCGCGTGCGCTCGGTCGGCGAGCTGATGGAGAACCAGTACCGCGTCGGCCTGCTGCGCATGGAGCGCGCGATCAAGGAGCGCATGTCCTCGATCGAGATCGACACGGTCATGCCGCAGGACCTGATCAACGCCAAGCCGGCGGCTGCCGCCGTGCGCGAGTTCTTCGGCTCCTCGCAGCTGTCGCAGTTCATGGACCAGACCAACCCGCTGTCGGAGATCACCCACAAGCGCCGCCTGTCGGCGCTTGGACCGGGCGGTCTGACCCGCGAGCGCGCCGGCTTCGAGGTGCGCGACGTGCACCCGACGCATTACGGCCGCATCTGCCCGATCGAGACGCCGGAAGGCCCGAATATCGGTCTGATCAACTCGCTCGCCACCTTTGCGCGCGTCAACAAGTACGGCTTCATCGAGAGCCCGTACCGCAAGATCGTCAACGGCAAGCTGACCAATGAAGTCGTCTATCTGTCGGCGATGGAAGAGGCCAAGCACCATGTCGCGCAGGCCAACGCCGAACTCGACAAGAACGGCGGCTTCGTCGACGAGTTCGTCATCTGCCGCAATGCCGGCGAGGTGATGATGGCGCCGCGCGAGAACGTCGACCTGATGGACGTGTCGCCGAAGCAGATGGTGTCGGTGGCGGCGGCGCTCATCCCGTTCCTCGAGAACGACGACGCCAACCGCGCGCTGATGGGCTCGAACATGCAGCGTCAGGCCGTGCCGCTGGTGCGCGCCGAGGCGCCGTTCGTCGGCACCGGCATGGAGCCGGTCGTTGCCCGCGACTCGGGCGCCGCTATCGGCGCCCGCCGTGGCGGCGTGGTCGACCAGGTGGACGCCACCCGTATCGTCATCCGCGCGACGGAAGATCTCGACCCGGGCAAGTCCGGCGTCGACATCTACCGGCTGATGAAGTTCCAGCGTTCGAACCAGAACACCTGCATCAACCAGCGTCCGCTGGTGCGTGTCGGCGATCGGGTCAACAAGGGCGACATCATCGCCGACGGTCCCTCGACCGAGCTCGGCGATCTGGCGCTCGGCCGCAACGTGCTGGTCGCGTTCATGCCGTGGAACGGCTACAACTACGAGGACTCGATCCTGCTCTCCGAGCGCATCGTGGCCGACGACGTCTTCACCTCGATCCACATCGAGGAGTTCGAGGTCATGGCCCGCGACACCAAACTCGGACCGGAGGAAATCACGCGCGACATTCCGAACGTCTCGGAAGAGGCGCTGAAGAACCTCGACGAGGCCGGCATCGTCTATATCGGCGCCGAAGTACAACCGGGCGACATCCTGGTCGGCAAGATCACGCCGAAGGGCGAAAGCCCGATGACGCCGGAAGAAAAGTTGCTGCGCGCCATCTTCGGCGAAAAGGCCTCGGACGTTCGCGACACCTCCATGCGCATGCCTCCGGGCACCTTCGGCACGGTCGTCGAAGTGCGCGTCTTCAACCGCCACGGCGTGGAGAAGGACGAGCGCGCCATGGCGATCGAGCGCGAGGAGATCGAGCGCCTGGCCAAGGACCGCGACGACGAGCAGGCGATCCTCGACCGCAACGTCTACTCGCGCCTGTCCGACATGCTGGTCGGCAAGGATGCGATCGCTGGACCGAAGGGCTTCAAGAAGGGCTCGAAGCTGTCGAAGGACACGCTCGACGAGTATCCGCGCTCGCAGTGGTGGCAGTTCGCCGTGGAGAACGAAAAGCTCCAGAGCGAGCTGGAAGCCCTGCGCGGCCAGTACGACGATTCCAAGAAGGCGCTCGAGCAGCGCTTCATGGACAAGGTCGAGAAGGTGCAGCGCGGCGACGAGATGCCTCCGGGCGTCATGAAGATGGTCAAGGTCTTCGTGGCGGTGAAGCGCAAGATGCAGCCGGGCGACAAGATGGCCGGCCGTCATGGCAACAAGGGTGTCGTGTCGCGCATCGTTCCGGTCGAGGACATGCCTTTCCTCGAGGACGGCACGCATGCCGATATCGTGCTCAACCCGCTGGGTGTGCCGAGCCGCATGAATGTCGGCCAGATCCTGGAAACGCATCTGGGCTGGGCCTGCGCCGGTATGGGCAGGAAGATCGGCGAGCTGATCGACGCGTACAAGGCGGGCGGCGACATCAAGCCGTTGCGCAAGACGCTCGAAAGCTTCATGCCGGCCAACGACCGCAACGAACCGGTCCGCAGCTATGACGACGAGAGCATCATCCGCCTCAGCGAGCAGATGCGTCGCGGCGTCTCCATCGCGACCCCGGTGTTCGACGGCGCGCACGAGGCCGATATCAACACCATGCTGGAGCAGGCTGGCCTGCACACCAGCGGGCAGTCGCAGCTTTATGACGGCCGCACCGGCGAGCCGTTCGATCGCAAGGTGACGATGGGCTACATCTATATGCTCAAGCTTCACCACCTGGTGGACGACAAGATCCACGCGCGCTCGATCGGTCCGTACTCGCTCGTCACCCAGCAGCCGCTGGGCGGCAAGGCGCAGTTCGGCGGCCAGCGCTTCGGCGAAATGGAGGTTTGGGCGCTGGAAGCCTACGGCGCCGCCTACACGCTGCAGGAGATGCTCACGGTGAAGTCGGACGATGTCGCCGGCCGTACCAAGGTCTACGAGGCGATCGTCAGAGGCGACGACACCTTCGAGGCCGGCATTCCCGAGAGCTTCAACGTTCTCGTCAAGGAAATGCGGTCTCTCGGCCTCAATGTCGAACTGGAGAACACCAAGCTCGACGAAGCCCCTGTGCGGCTGCCCGACGCGGCCGAGTAAGGCAACGGCGCGTCGCGATTACACGCGACGCGCCTCTCAAATTCTCGGCCGGTCAGGCCGGCCAGTCTGCGGGCATTCGGCCCGCGCTCGATGCAAGGGGTTTTCGAGGACCCCGAAAAGGAGAACGGCATGAACCAAGAGGTCATGAATCTCTTCAACCCCCAGGCGCCTGCGCAGGTGTTCGATTCCATCCGGATCTCGCTCGCCAGCCCTGAGAAGATTCTGTCCTGGTCGTTCGGCGAGATCAAAAAGCCGGAGACCATCAACTACCGCACCTTCAAGCCGGAGCGTGACGGTCTGTTCTGCGCGCGCATTTTTGGCCCGATCAAGGACTACGAGTGCCTGTGCGGCAAATACAAGCGCATGAAGTACAAGGGCGTCATCTGCGAGAAGTGCGGCGTCGAAGTCACGCTGTCGCGCGTCCGCCGCGAGCGCATGGGCCATATCGAGCTCGCCGCGCCCGTCGCCCACATCTGGTTCCTGAAGTCGCTGCCCTCGCGCATCGGCACGCTGCTCGACATGACGCTGAAGGATATCGAGCGCGTCCTCTACTTCGAGAACTACATCGTCACCGAGCCCGGCCTCACCGCGCTGAAGGAGCACCAGCTGCTCAGCGAGGAAGAGTACATGCTGGCCGTCGACGAGTATGGCGAGGACTCGTTCACCGCCATGATCGGCGCCGAGGCCATCCATGACCTTCTGGCCGGCATGGACCTGGAGAAGATCGCCGGCGATCTGCGCTCGGAGCTGGCTTCGACCACGTCCGAGCTCAAGCAGAAGAAGTTGCTTAAGCGGCTCAAGGTCGTCGAGAACTTCATGGAATCCGGCAACCGTCCGGAATGGATGATCATGAAGGTGGTTCCGGTGATTCCGCCGGATCTGCGTCCGCTGGTTCCGCTTGACGGCGGACGCTTCGCTACGTCCGACCTCAACGATCTCTATCGTCGCGTCATCAACCGCAACAACCGCTTGAAGCGGCTGATCGAGCTGCGCGCGCCGGGCATTATCGTGCGCAACGAAAAGCGCATGCTGCAGGAGGCCGTCGACGCGCTGTTCGACAACGGCCGCCGCGGCCGCGTCATCACCGGCGCCAACAAGCGCCCGCTGAAGTCGCTGTCCGACATGCTGAAGGGCAAGCAGGGCCGGTTCCGCCAGAACCTGCTCGGCAAACGCGTCGACTATTCCGGCCGCTCGGTCATCGTGACCGGTCCGGAGCTCAAGCTGCATCAGTGCGGCCTGCCGAAGAAGATGGCGCTCGAACTGTTCAAGCCCTTCATCTACGCCCGCCTCGACGCCAAGGGCTTCTCCTCGACCGTCAAGCAGGCGAAGAAGCTGGTCGAGAAGGAGCGTCCGGAGGTTTGGGATATCCTCGACGAGGTCATCCGCGAGCATCCCGTGCTCTTGAACCGCGCGCCGACGCTGCACCGCCTCGGCATCCAGGCGTTCGAGCCGATCCTGATCGAAGGCAAGGCGATCCAGCTGCATCCGCTGGTCTGCACGGCCTTCAACGCCGACTTCGACGGCGACCAGATGGCGGTCCACGTGCCGCTGTCCTTGGAAGCGCAGCTCGAAGCCCGCGTGCTGATGATGTCGACCAACAACATCCTGCACCCGGCTTCCGGCGCGCCGATCATCGTGCCGTCGCAGGACATGGTTCTCGGTCTCTACTATCTGTCGATCGTCAACCAGAACGAGCCGGGCGAGGGCATGGTGTTCGCCGACATGGGCGAGCTTCAGCACGCGCTGGAGACCAAGGCAGTGACCCTGCACGCCAAGATCAAGGGCCGCTTCCGCACCGTCGATGCCGAAGGCAAGGTGGTGTCGAAGATCTACGACACCACGCCTGGCCGCATGATCATCGGCGAGCTGCTGCCGAAGAACGTCAACGTGCCGTATGAGACCGCCAACCAGGAGATGACCAAGAAGAACATCTCCAAGATGATCGACACCGTCTACCGCCACTGCGGTCAGAAGGAGACGGTCATCTTCTGCGATCGAATCATGGCGCTCGGCTTCGCGCATGCCTGCCGCGCCGGCATTTCGTTCGGCAAGGACGACATGCTGATCCCGGATACGAAGGTGAAGCTGGTGTCCGAGACCGAGGCTTTGGCCAAGGAATACGAGCAACAGTACAATGACGGCCTGATCACCCAGGGCGAGAAGTACAACAAGGTCGTCGACGCCTGGGCCAAGTGCTCGGAAAAGGTCGCCGACGAGATGATGGCCCGCATCAAGGCCGTCGAGTTCGAGGACAACGGCCGTCAGAAGCCGATGAACTCGATCTACATGATGTCGCATTCGGGTGCGCGCGGTTCGCCCACCCAGATGCGCCAGCTCGCCGGCATGCGCGGCCTGATGGCCAAGCCTTCGGGCGAAATCATCGAGACGCCTATCATCTCGAACTTCAAGGAAGGCCTCACCGTGCTCGAGTACTTCAACTCGACCCACGGCGCCCGCAAGGGTCTGGCCGACACCGCGCTGAAGACGGCGAACTCGGGTTACCTGACCCGCCGTCTGGTCGACGTGGCGCAGGACTGCATCGTCAACTCGCTGGATTGCGGCACCGACAAGGGCCTCACCATGCAGCCGATCGTCGATGCTGGTCAGATCGTCGCCTCGGTCGGTCAGCGCGTGCTTGGCCGCACGGCGCTCGACGACATCAACCACCCGGTCACCGGCGAATTGCTGGTCAAGGCCGGCAAGCTGATGGACGAGCGCGACGTGGAGCAGATCGAGAAGGCCGGCGTGCAGTCGGTCCGCATCCGCTCGGCGCTGACCTGCGAAATCAGGACCGGCGTCTGCGCGGTCTGCTACGGTCGCGATCTTGCCCGCGGCACGCCCGTCAACCAGGGCGAGGCCGTCGGCGTCATCGCGGCGCAGTCGATCGGCGAGCCGGGCACCCAGCTCACCATGCGCACCTTCCACATGGGTGGCACCGCGCAGGTGGTGGATTCTTCGTTCCTCGAAGCCTCCTATGAGGGCAAGGTCGAGATCCGCAACCGCAACGTGGTGCGCAACTCCGAAGGCCAGCAGATGGTCATGGGCCGCAACATGGCGGTGCTGATCCTCGACGAGGCCGGCAAGGAGCGGGCCACGCACCGTGTCGCCTACGGTTCGCGCATCTTCGTGGACGACGGCGACAAGGTGAAGCGCGGCCAGCGCATCGCCGAGTGGGATCCTTATACCCGCCCGATCCTCACCGAAATCGAGGGCAAGGTGGCGTTCGAGGATCTCGTCGACGGCATCTCCGTTCAGGAGACCGCCGACGAGTCGACCGGCATCACCAAGCGCGAGGTCATCGACTGGCGTTCGACGCCGCGCGGCAGCGACCTGAAGCCGGCGATTGTCGTGCAGGACGCCAAGGGCAAGGTGGGCAAGCTGTCGAAGGGCGGCGATGCACGCTTCCTGCTCTCGGTCGAGGCCATCCTCTCGGTCGAGCCGGGCGCGCATGTCCGTCCGGGCGACGTGCTGGCGCGTATCCCGATGGAAAGCGCCAAGACCAAGGACATCACCGGTGGTCTGCCACGCGTTGCCGAACTGTTCGAGGCTCGCCGTCCGAAGGATCACGCCATCATCGCCGAGATCGACGGCACGGTCCGCTTCGGCCGCGACTACAAGAACAAGCGCCGCATCATCATCGAGCCGCATGACTCGACGCTGGAGCCGGTCGAGTACCTGATCCCGAAGGGCAAGCCGTTCCATCTGCAGGACGGCGACGTCATCGAGAAGGGCGACTACATCCTCGACGGCAACCCGGCGCCGCACGACATCCTGGCGATCAAGGGCGTGGAGGCGCTTGCGTCCTACCTCGTCAACGAGATCCAGGAGGTCTACCGCCTGCAGGGCGTGTCGATCAACGACAAGCACATCGAGGTGATCGTTCGCCAGATGCTGCAGAAGGTCGAGATCACCACGCAGGGCGACTCGACCTACATTCCGGGCGACCACGTCGACGTGATCGAGCTGGAAGAGGTCAACGAGCGGCTGATCGAGGATGGCAAGAAGCCGGCCGAAGGCCAGCCGGTGCTGCTCGGCATCACCAAGGCCTCGCTGCAGACGCCGTCCTTCATCTCCGCCGCCTCCTTCCAGGAGACGACCAGGGTGCTGACGGAAGCCGCGGTTGCCGGCAAGACCGACATGCTGCAGGGCCTGAAGGAGAACGTCATCGTCGGCCGTCTGATCCCGGCGGGCACCGGCGGCACGATGAGCCAGATCCGGCGCATCGCCACCTCGCGCGACGAGCTGATCATCGACGAGCGCCGCAAGGCCTCCGGTGTCGAGGTCGCCGAGCCGATGCTGACCAACATGGTCAACGCCGCGCAGTAAGCGCGGGACGAGAAGAAAAGAAGGAAAGGGGCCCGCGTGGCCCCTTTTCGCATTTTGGCTCAGCGAGGAAGAGAACCATGAGCGCCAGGACCTGGGCGGCCGTCGACGACTATATCGTTTCCTCTCTTTTCGATGCGGATCCTGCACTTGACGCCGTGCTTGCGGCCAACCGCGAGCAGGGCCTGCCGGCGATCGATGTCTCCGCGGCGCAGGGCAAATTGCTTTCGCTGCTGGTGCGGATTGGCAGTGCGAAAAAAGTGCTCGAGATCGGCACGCTCGGCGGCTACTCGACCATCTGGATGGCAAGGGGCCTGCCTGCCGACGGCAAGGTCGTGACCCTGGAGCTCGACCCGCACCACGCCAAGGTCGCGCGCTCGAACTTCGAGCGGGCAGGGGTTTCGGATAAGGTCGATTTGCGGGTCGGTCCGGCGCTTCATTCGCTGGCTGGGTTGGAGAGCGAAAATGCCGGTCCGTTCGACCTGATCTTCATCGACGCCGATAAGCCGAACAACCCGAATTATCTCACCTGGGCGATGCGGCTGTCGCGCTCGGGAACCGTGATCGTCTGCGACAACGTCATCCGCGATGGTGCCGTCGTGAAAAGGGACAGCGGCGATACCAATGTCGAAGGCGCACGCGCGGCGTTTTCCTTCATCGGCGCCGAGAAGCGGCTGGATGGCACCGCCATCCAGACCGTCGGCGCCAAGGGCTATGACGGCTTCGCGATTGCGGTTGTCGATTGACGCGAGCGCCGCGCCAGTCCCGCCATTCAGTCGAAGAACGCTTCGACCACGTTACGCTTGCCGAGCATAAAGGCGTCGGCGACGTGCTGGAGCGGCGCCAGGTCGACATCGGAGACGCCGGCGCGAACGATCTCGGCGAAGCGCTTGTAGAGCATCGGATATTCGGCTTCCGGCTCGTCATGGATGATCTTGCCGTCGACGGCGAGTTTTGCGCCGCCGCCTGAAAGCACCATCTTGCCCTTGTCGGTCTCGGCCAGGATGTCCCAGCTCTGCGGGCCGGTCTGCAGCCAGTCGAGTTCCATCGTCACCGGCAGCCCGTTCGAGGTGCGGAAGATGACATGAGCCGCGACCGGCGAAGCGCGGTTCTCGGGGAAGTCGAGCACGGCCGAGGTGATGAACATCGGCGGCAGGATGTGGGTGGCGATAGACAGCGCGTTGATCCCGGGGTCGAACACGCCGAAACCGCCCGGCGCCCAGATCCATTCCTGGTTCGGGTGCCAGCGGCGCACGTCCTCTTTCCAGTTGATGGCGGCCGAGCCGATTTTCGCCGACGCCAGGAAGGCCCGCGCGGCCTCGACCGCCGGCGCATAGCGCGAATGCCAGCTGGCGAAGAGCGAGACGCTGTTCTTCGCGGCAAGCGCCTTCAGGTTTTCGACCTCGCTGACGGTGGCGCCCGGCGGCTTCTCCAGGAAGACGTGCTTCCCGGCTTCGAGCGCCGTGCGCGCCGCGTCGTAGCGGAACTGCGGCGGCATGCAGAGCGAGACGGCTTCCAGGCCGGGCTCGGCGTCGAGCATCGCCTCGATCGTCGGATAGTTCGGGATGCCGTCCACCTTGCCGTGTCGGCTGGCCGCGGCCGCAAGTTGATAGTTGGCGTCCTTGGCGAGCGCCGGGAGGTGCTGATCGCGGACGATCTTACCCACGCCGACTATACCGAGTTTGATGGGGCCGAGCCTGGTGGGATTGCTGGTCATGGGAACTCCGGGGGATAGGAAGAGATAGGTGTTTCTAGGCAGGACAAAGCTGCCCGGCAAGCCGGGAGGACATCATGCCGCCGGGTCGGCGTCTTGAATCAGACCGGTTCGTCGAAGGTGACGATCGAGACCTCGCCTTCGAGCGCGCCCTGATAGGCCGACAGATGCGGCTCCTCGTCGGGTACGCCGTCCATGTCGCCGATCTGGTCGAGCTCCGCCTCGGCGTAGCCCTCGGCGGCGAGCGATTCGAGCGCGCGGCGCACGGCCGAATCGTCATCCGGCGCCACCAGCATCACATGGACGCCCTCCGGCTTGCCGCCTTTCTTCTTCCAGACCCGTCCGGTGATGATGGTGACCGGGCGTTCCTCATTGTCGTTCACGGGCTGATTCCTCCGCGCGTGGCCGTTTGCGCTATTCATGCCGCCTTTTGACATGAAGCCGGCGCATAGGACAGGCGAAAGCCGGTCACTTTCTTCCTCGCGCTTGAAAAAAGACGCAAGAAAATTACATGCGATTTCCGCATGGCTGCCAAGCCTCGGAATGGGCGCAATATTTGCCGCTTCGGGGTTGACGGACATCAGGCTTGCGAGTAGAAGCCGCCACGTCAGAACCGATGTGAGACTTGCCTGTCCGAAGCGACACGCTTTGGAGTTTGCCTCAAACAGGGTTCGTTTTACGAGCGAAAAGACATCTCCGGCGCGCATGAAGCGGCTTCCGCTTCCTCTGCAATTTGTTCGGGCAGGACCGCGAGGCGCGGTGTGTTGCCCGAATTTGCGTATGGAAATGACGCTTTGAGCGGCCCTGACAGGGCAAGACACGGAATTGAGAGACAAGAGGGTTTAATGCCTACCGTCAACCAGCTGATCCGCAAGCCGCGCCTGGCGCCGGTGAAGCGCAACAAGGTCCCGGCCATGCAGCAGAACCCGCAGAAGCGGGGCGTCTGCACGCGCGTCTATACCACGACGCCGAAGAAGCCGAACTCGGCGCTGCGCAAGGTGGCCAAGATCCGCCTGACCAATGGTTTCGAAGTGATCGGCTACATCCCGGGCGAAGGCCATAACCTTCAGGAGCACTCGGTGGTCATGATCCGCGGCGGCCGCGTCAAGGATCTGCCGGGCGTCCGCTATCACATCATCCGCGGCGTGCTCGACACGCAGGGTGTGAAGAACCGCAAGCAGCGCCGTTCGAAATACGGTGCCAAGCGTCCGAAGTAAGGGTTTCCGGCTTCGGCGCTTTTTTTGACTGCGCCGTGCCACGAGATTGAGAGACAAAAGCCATGTCCCGTCGTCACAGTGCAGAAAAGCGTGAGATCAATCCGGACCCCAAGTTCGGCGACCTGATCGTCACCAAGTTCATGAACGCCGTCATGTATGACGGCAAGAAGTCGGTAGCCGAGACGATCGTCTACGGCGCGCTGGACCAGGTCCAGGCCAAGACCAAGCAGGAGCCGGTCACCGTCTTCCATCAGGCGCTCGACAATGTCGCGCCGCATGTGGAAGTGCGTTCGCGTCGCGTTGGCGGCGCCACCTACCAGGTTCCGGTCGACGTGCGCCCCGAGCGCCGTCAGGCGTTGGCCATCCGCTGGCTGATCGCCGCCGCGCGCAACCGCAATGAGACCACTATGGTCGACCGCCTCTCGGGCGAACTGATGGACGCGGCCAACAACCGCGGTACGGCCGTCAAGAAGCGTGAAGACACCCACAAGATGGCAGAAGCCAACCGCGCCTTCGCGCACTACCGCTGGTAAAGCGCGAACGAGACTGAGAGGCACCTCCCATGGCCCGCGAATATAAAATCGAAGACTACCGCAATTTCGGTATCATGGCGCATATCGACGCCGGCAAGACGACGACGACCGAGCGCGTCCTGTACTACACGGGCAAGTCGCACAAGATCGGCGAAGTCCATGACGGTGCTGCCACCATGGACTGGATGGAGCAGGAGCAGGAGCGCGGCATCACCATCACGTCCGCTGCCACCACGACCTTCTGGAAGGGTCGTGACGGTAAGATGCGCCGCTTCAACATCATCGACACCCCCGGACACGTCGACTTCACCATCGAGGTCGAGCGTTCGCTGCGCGTGCTCGACGGCGCGATCGCGCTGCTCGATGCCAACGCCGGCGTCGAGCCGCAGACCGAGACCGTGTGGCGCCAGGCCGACAAGTACCACGTGCCGCGCATGATCTTCTGCAACAAGATGGACAAGATCGGCGCCGACTTCTACCGCTCGGTGGAGATGATTGGCTCGCGCCTCGGCGCGCAGGCCGTCGTCATGCAGCTTCCGATCGGCGCCGAGACCGAGTTCAAGGGCATCGTCGATCTCGTCGAGATGAACGCGCTTGTCTGGCGCGACGAGACGCTGGGCGCAGCCTGGGACGTCGTCGAAATTCCGGCCGACCTCAAGGACAAGGCCGTGCAGTATCGCGAGAAGATGATCGAAGCCGCCGTCGAAATGGACGAGACCGCGCTCGAAAACTACCTCGAAGGCAACATGCCCTCGAACGACGAGATCCGCGCGCTGATCCGCAAGGGCACCATCGCGGTCAAGTTCTTCCCGATGTTCTGCGGCTCGGCCTTCAAGAACAAGGGCGTGCAGCCGCTGCTCGACGCCGTCGTCGAATACCTGCCGTCGCCGATCGACGTGCCGGCCATCAAGGGCGTCGACGCCAAGACCGACGCCGAGATCGAGCGTCATGCCGATGACAATGAACCGTTGTCGATGCTGGCGTTCAAGATCATGAACGACCCGTTCGTCGGCTCGCTGACCTTCGCCCGCATCTATTCGGGCAAGCTCACCAAGGGCACCTCGCTCGACAACACCGTCAAGGGCAAGAAGGAGCGCATCGGCCGCATGCTGCAGATGCATGCGAACTCGCGCGCCGACATCGAGGAAGCTTATGCCGGCGACATCGTGGCGCTGGCCGGCCTCAAGGACACGACCACCGGCGACACGCTCTGTGATCCGCTGCACCCGGTCATCCTCGAGCGCATGGAATTCCCCGATCCGGTCATCCAGATCGCCATCGAGCCGAAGACCAAGAACGACCAGGAAAAGATGGGCCTCGCGTTGCATCGCCTGGCGGCCGAGGATCCGTCCTTCCGCGTCAAGACCGACGAGGAAAGCGGCCAGACCATCATCGCCGGCATGGGCGAACTGCATCTCGACATCATCGTCGACCGCATGCGCCGCGAGTTCAAGGTGGAGGCCAATGTCGGCGCTCCGCAGGTGGCCTATCGCGAGACGATCACCCGCACCCACGAGCAGGACTACACGCACAAGAAGCAGACCGGCGGTACCGGCCAGTTCGCCCGCGTCAAGATCCTGTTCGAGCCGAACACCGAGAGCGAAGAGTTCGTGTTCGAGTCCAAGATCGTCGGCGGCGCGGTGCCGAAGGAATACATCCCCGGCGTCGAGAAGGGCATTCAGAGCGTCATGGGCTCCGGCCCGTTCGCGGGGTTCCCGATGATCGGCGTCAAGGCCACCCTGATCGACGGTGCCTTCCACGACGTCGACTCCTCGGTCCTGGCGTTCGAAATCGCCTCCCGCGCCTGCAGTCAATAGCCGACATTCGCTCAAGCGGATCTAAATCGCTGCGGCGTCCTGTGTTCGAGTCCAAGATCGTCGGCGGCGCGGTGCCGAAGGAATACATCCCCGGCGTCGAGAAGGGCATTCAGAGCGTCACGGGCTCCGGCCCGTTCGCGGGGTTCCCGATGATCGGCGTCAAGGCCACCCTGATCGACGGTGCCTCCACGACGTCGACTCCTCGGTCCTGGCGTTCGAAATCGCCTCCCGCGCCTGCTTCAAGGAAGCAGCGCCCCGGCTTGGCGTGCAACTCTTGGAGCCGATCATGAAGGTCGAGGTCGTTACGCCGGAAGACTATGTCGGCGGCGTCATCGGCGACCTCAACGGCCGCCGTGGCCAGATCCAGGGCCAGGAGGCGCGTGGCGTGGCGGTTGTCATCAACGCCATGGTGCCGCTCGCCAACATGTTCAAGTACGTCGACAATCTGCGTTCGATGTCGCAGGGCCGCGCCCAGTACACGATGCAGTTTGATCACTACGAACCGGTCCCTACGGCGGTGGCCCAGGAAGTCCAGAAGAAATACGCGTGAGAATGCCTGTGCCACCGGAACCGCGTTTCTTGCGCGCTTCCGGTTCGGCTGGAGCGAATATCAATTTCCCCGAGCGGGATGAGTAAAGACGGAGAAATACAGTGGCAAAAGGTAAATTCGAGCGCACCAAGCCGCATGTGAACATTGGCACGATCGGGCACGTCGATCATGGCAAGACGTCGCTGACGGCGGCGATCACGAAGTATTTTGGCGAATACAAGCGCTATGACCAGATCGACGCGGCGCCTGAAGAGAAGGCGCGCGGCATCACGATCTCGACGGCGCATGTCGAGTATGAGACGGCCAACCGTCACTATGCCCACGTCGACTGCCCCGGCCACGCCGACTATGTGAAGAACATGATCACCGGTGCCGCGCAGATGGACGGCGCGATCCTGGTGGTTTCGGCCGCCGACGGCCCGATGCCGCAGACCCGCGAGCACATCCTTTTGGCCCGCCAGGTCGGCGTGCCCTCGATCGTGGTGTTTTTGAACAAGGTCGACCAGGTCGACGACGCCGAGCTTCTGGAGCTGGTCGAGCTCGAGGTTCGCGAGCTGTTGACCAAGAACGAGTTCCCCGGCGACGACATTCCGATCGTCAAGGGCTCGGCGCTGGCAGCGCTTGCGGCACGCTGGTCCTTTCGAAGGCCGCCGTCGAGGCTCTCGAGGAGCGATTCAAATGACCGACCTTCGTCACTACGACGTGATCGTCTCGCCGGCGAGCCAAGAGTGATAGGTGCTCTCGCCAAACCGGCTGTGAGCATGCGCCGCGAATATGGACATGCCCTTTCCATAGGACTAGAACCTACCTTTTGGTAAGTGTCAGGAATTTAATGATGGAGAATGGTTTTTCCTGCGGCCTTGATGTCGCGCTGGCGGTTGTTGGGGGAAAATGGAAGCCCCTTATCCTATTCCACCTTGGCGGCCGAGCCCGCCGTTTTGGTGAATTGCGGCGGCTTGTTGTGGGCATTAGCGAAAAAATGCTTATCCAGCACCTGAAAGAGCTGGAGGCCGATGGGGTTGTTAGCCGAACAGACCATCGGGAACTGCCGCCGCGGGTGGACTACGCCCTGACGCTCTTCGGCCGAACACTGGCTGCAGCACTTGTGCCGCTATGTGCGTGGGGTGATGCTCATCGTGTCCAAGTGGCCCAGATAAAGCGAATGCAAGCCAAGCAAGAGACAGAGGTCGTCTAGACGCCCTTGGCAGGGCGCCCCCAAAGTCGTGCCGATATTTCCGGCGCCGATGATTCCGATCTTCACGGGATGTCCTTTGTGTAGGAAGCCTGCTCGTCAAAGGCGGGTTCACATCGAAGTGGTCAGCTTTCGGGAAACCGCAAAGCTGATCTCTATCGCCGACATGAAGGCGCGCACCGGCCGAAATCCCCTGCATTGACAGCCGGCGGGAGCGACGCGCTCTAACGAATGACCAGCCACTTGACGCGACTGCAAACGGGGGCATGCTCGGCGGGCGCGGCCTGCTTCCCGACCCGGACGGAGTCACATCATGCAGTGGTCCTACCCGATCCTCCGTGTCGGCGACACCGAGATCCGCATCCACCTGACCTTCCTGCTGCTGCTCGCCTGGATCGGCATCGCCTATTTCCAGGAGGGTGGAACGTCGGCTGCAATCGAGGGCGTCGGCTTCATCGGCGCGGTGTTCGCCTGCGTGGTATTGCATGAGCTCGGCCATGCCGCTGCCGCTAGTCGCTACGGCATCCGAACGCCAAAGATCACGCTCTTGCCGATCGGCGGCGTCGCGCAGCTGGAGCGCTTGCCCGAGAAGCCGTCGCAAGAGATCGCCGTGGCGCTCGCCGGCCCGCTGGTCAATGTCGTCATCGCCTCTTTCCTCGTCGTCGCGCTCGGGACCACCGTCGGCATCGACGCGCTGACGTCGATGGATAACCCGCGTGTCGCGTTCGTGGCTCGCCTGGCCGCCGTCAACATCTGGCTGGTCCTGTTCAACCTCATTCCGGCCTTTCCGATGGATGGCGGGCGTGTGCTGCGGGCCTTGCTCGCCACGCGCTACAACCGCGTGCGCGCGACGGAGATTGCGGGGACCGTTGGTCAGTTCGCCGCCTTCGCTTTCGGCTTCATCGGTCTCGTCGTTGGCAACGTGCTGCTCATATTCGTCGCGATCTTCGTCTACCTCGCTGCCACTGCCGAAACCCAGGCGATGGGGCTCGAGGCAGCGGCGCGCGCCGTTAACGTCCGCGACGTCATGATCAGCCGGTTCGAAAGCCTGGCGGCGACCGCGGCCCTCGACGAGGCGGCACAGGCGCTGTTGCGCACGACGCAGCACGAGTTCCCGATCGTCGACGGTGGCGGCAGGCTGCGCGGCGTGCTGACGCGTGAAGGGCTCGTCGCCGGCCTGCAGCAGCGCGGCGGTCAGGCTCCTGTGATCGAGGCAATGGTCGCAAATATCCCGGTGGTGCGCGACCATGAGAAGCTCATCAAGGCGCTCGAGCCACTGAAGAATGGAGCTGCACCTGCCGTCGCCGTGGTGGATGCCAGGGGCCGGTTGATCGGCTACGTCACCATCGAAAACATCGGCGAGTTCATGCTGCTGCGCAGTGCCGTCGCAAGCTGACGGATCTGGGTCATGCTCGGACGCCCAGCTACGCTACGCCTCCAGCGCGTCGGCAGGCGGGACTTGCGGCAAGTCGCTTGGCATGAGGCGCCCGAGCATGAGCGTTTGAGGCGGAGCGCTAAAAAAAGCCGCCGACCTGCCTGCAAGAGACGGCACAAGGAAGTTAGGACCGGATTGCGATTTCCAACGGTAGTGGTGAGCGCTGATTTTGGAGCGAAGCTGACGCCCGATCTGCAGCGTGCCGGAAAGCGCGACGATAGCGGCCGCCTTGATCCTGCATCGCCGCGGATGCGCGACTTTGGTTCCGTTGACGTCCAGCAAGCGTTGTCAGGTTAGGCGTGTGCGGTCGCGTCTTGGGTGTCATCGTACTAGCTCAACACCAGTCCTGCCACTAACACGGCGATCGCCAGTGAGAACGGGACCGCCAGAAGCCAGCCTGCTTCCAGAACGCTGTCTTCATAACGATTCATGATGAGCCTCCTTCCAGGTCCCCACAGGATGGAAAGGTTCAAGGTCCGGGTCGGTTCCCTTTTTAAGTGGAGCGAATTTTTTCGTTTGAAGCGGCGGGTATGAACATTTGGCGATCGCCAAGCGAAAAGTAATGGCTCGCCACCCTGCTATATGGGCTTTCCAATCCGGTATGACGGGCGAGGCAGACTTGCTTGCCAAGGTGCTGGGGATGCGAAGGTATAGGCTCGAACATATAGGTGGGATCGATCTTCGCCAGACGAGTTCTGCCCTCGATAACGGCTTCAGCGCGTCTGAGATGCCGGGAGCCCGAGTCGTGCCTTCTCGCTTATGGCGAAGGAGGTTGCATCCGTCTCCGATTCGAATGCCTTAACAGACACAACACCGTCTTCGATGACGCGCACGTAATGCCGATTCTCGAGGTTTTCGATCTCGAAGTTTTCGATTTCGACGGAATTCCTCACGATTGACTTACTCATAGCCAGTTCATTCCTAAGAAGCCAGCCGGCTCGCGGCCTAACGTTTCCGTATTTTCGAATAGTATGATAACAAGAGCGGTGATTGCAAGGACCGCCTCGACAACAATTCAACCACTTCCTAAGTTACGAACGTAGGCCCGTCAGCCACGACTTCGTCTCCTTCTCGGAGTTCCATGACCAGTTCTACAAGCTGGCCACGGTCCCAAAATTCATCGGACTGAAGTCTAGTAGGAAGAGACTTTTAACACGGCCTAGTTTGCCCCCGCATCTGATCTGCAATCGCCTGGACGGCGGCGGTGAGCGTGGCCACAGCATTAGGCAATGCCTGTCGCTGCGAGACGTACCAGCGCATTCGCGTCGCCATCAAGCGTGCAAGCGCACCAAGATCGTCCGATCTGCCACTATGCAAGAAAGTGCCACCGCTGGCGATCGGACGTTCGCCCTGCGCATGCGCGTCGCCATGCCGCCAGCCTCTTCGGGCGCCTCCCAGGCGTCCTGCCGAACAGGTGGGAACTGTGAGCCTCGTTCCAAGTTCTATATTGCCGGGAGGCGAAACAGAAATGACATCGGAAATGCGGTGGCCCACAATCAAACCATACGGTGGACCAGTGGGAGGTTGGGGCTCTGCGAAGTCGGTAGCCGAAATCACGGTTAGGGAACGTGTCCCAATCAAACAGCCCAAACTGCTTGCGACCCAGAACAAGCCCGAAGGCTACATGTGTGTCAGTTGCGCATGGGCGAAGCCAGCTAAGCCGCACCCTCTCGAATTCTGCGAAAACGGGGCGAAGGCAACTGCCTGGGAGACTACATCGCGACGTGCCGACGCCGCGTTTTTCGCCAGGCATACCCTGAGGGAGCTAGAACACTGGCCAGATCACGACCTGGAGGAACAAGGCCGTTTAACCCAACCTATGCGCTGGGATGCGGCCGCAGACAAATATCGACCTGTGGAGTGGGCGCAAGCATTCGCCGAGATCGGCAAGGAATTGCGCTTGCTCGATCCTCACCAGGTCGATCTCTACACATCAGGTCGCGCGTCGCTTGAGAGCAGCTACATGTATCAGTTGTTCGCGCGTATGTATGGCAGCAACAACCTGCCTGACAGCTCGAATATGTGCCACGAGAGTTCCTCGGTGGCGCTACCAGAATGTATCGGGACCTCAGTCGGCACGGCTATCCTTTCAGATTTCGAAAACACTGATTGTATCTTCTATATCGGTCAGAATGTGGGGACGTCCTCACCCCGCTTGCTCCACGACCTCCAGGACGCTGTCGACCGTGGGGTGAAGATCGTCACCTTCAACTTGCTGCGCGAACGCGGCCTTGAGCGCTTTGTCAATCCGCAGTCGCCGGTGCAAATGCTGACCGGCAAGCAGACGAAGATCTCGTCGGAATATTATCAGGTCAACAATGGCGGCGACATTGCCGCCCTCTTCGGTGTCTGCAAGGCACTGATCGAGGCTGACGATGTTCTCAAAGCGTCCGGTCACAGTCGCGTCGTGGGCGAGGATGGCAAGCCGAAAGATCCTGACAATGCGGCAATGGTCGCGTTCGCAGCCTCAATGGCTTCAGCCGATAAGAAGCACGTGCTCGATCATGATTTCATCAACGAGCATACCACCGGATTTGAGGAATTTGCCCAGGCCGCCCGCAATCATCAATGGCCCGAACTGGAGCGCGTATCCGGACTAAGCCGTGAACAGATGGTGCAGGCCGCGACCATCTATGCCAAATCCGATGCGGTGATGATGGTCTATGGCATGGGCCTCACCCAACACCTCATGGGCGTCCAGAACGTCCACATGATCTGCAATCTTGCGCTGCTGCGGGGCAATATCGGCAAGCCCGGGGCAAATATCTGTGCCGTTCGCGGCCACTCCAACGTCCAGGGGCAACGGACGGTCGGGATCACCGAAAAGCCGGGGTTGGTGCCGCTAGACAAGCTATCTGAACTCTATGGTTTTATTCCCCCGCGATGGACAGGCCGGTCGACCGTCGAGACGTGCGAAGCCATAATGAACGGTCAATCCCGCGCATTTCTCGGCCTCGGCGGCAACTTCTTGAAGGCGGTGCCCGACACCGCGGTCATGGAAGATGGATGGCGCAAATTGCGTCTGAGCGTGCAGATCGCGACCAAGCTCAACCGCAGCCATGTCTTGCATGGCGAGATCGCTTACCTCCTGCCCTGTCTGGGCCGGATCGAAGTCGACCAGCAGGCGACGGGTCCGCAGGCCGTGTCCATAGAAAGTTCCATTGCCCATTTTCACGGATCGCGCGGCAAGGCCAAACCCGCCAGCACCGAATTACTGTCTGAGCCCGCCATTGTCGCCGGCATCGCCAAGGCCACGCTCGGCGAAACCAAGGTTCCATGGGACGCCTGGGTCGGCAACTACGCGGAGATACGAAACGCCATTGAGCGGACATACCCGGAGACCTTTAAGGACTTCAACGAGCGGATGTTCAAGCCGGGTGGCATTGCGAGACCGCTGCCGGCACGCGAACGCAAGTGGGTGACCAAAAGCGGAAAGGCCAATTTTATCACGCCGGGCAAACTCTTCCCTGAGTTTGCGACCGCTGGCAGGACCGACGTTCTGCACCTTGCGACGCTGCGATCGAACGATCAATTCAACACCACGATCTACGGCTACAGCGACCGCTTTCGTGGCGTTGAAGGCACGCGGCGTATTGTGTTTATGAACGAGGAAGACGTGGGCCGGTTGGGCTTCGTCGACGGCGACACCGTCGATGTAACCACCGCCATCGACGACCATATCCTCCGCATGGTTTCCGGTCTGAAGATCGTTTCCTACAGCATCCCGAAGAGCTGCTGCGCGGCGTATTTTCCCGAAACCAACCCGCTCTTCCCATTGGGCCATCACGACCCGAAGTCGAAGACGCCGTCATACAAACTTTTGCCAGTCCGTCTTAGCCGATCACACTTAACTCCAGCTGGTTGACCTCAGGGGCGGAGGATAGCTTGGCAGAGAAGGCTGTGATTAATCCGAAGTCAGCCTTGGCGATTGCAGGTTTTCTGTTCCTCGCCAGCGTAGGCGGTCTGTTTGGTTATCTGCGGCAGCCGCGAGAGCTGCGGCTCGACCCGCCCGCTGCGGCTGATCTTGATCGGTTCAGCCTCATGTCCAACGGTATCAGCGGAACACCACCCGAGAGCTATTTTGCCCTCGGCAAGCCTTATGAGACGGACGCTTACAATCTAAGCCAGGGCAAGCGCCTCTATGCCTGGTTCGGCTGCGGAACATGCCATGGCGATGGCCAGGGCGGGATCGGGCCGTCCTTCCTCGATGGCTGGTGGCTCTATGGGCCGCAGATGGTTTCGATCGTCGCGTCGATCCGTGACGGCCGCCCGCACGGTATGCCGGCCTTTCGCGACCGCATGACGATTGAGCAAATCTGGCAGCTTGCGGGATATGTCCAAACCATCGGTTCCTATGCGCCGAAGGTGGCGGCGCCCAGTCGCAACGACGACAAACAAACCCGCCCTGCCGAGAATCGGGGTCCGGCAATAATCCTCTTTGATGCGGGACCTGTAGGCATGCACCCAGACCAGGGGCCGTCGCCTTGATATACCGACGCCCTCTCCTGCTGTCGATCATCGCGGTCCTTTCGGGCTGCAGCGGCAACCAGTCCGCGCTTGATCCAAATGGCGCTTCAGCCATTCATCTGGAGCACCTGATCATCGGCACAATCGTCCTTTGCACGCTAATCTGGATCCTGGTGATGGTGGTGCTTTGCGCGGCGCTGCTGCCGGGCCGCCGCGCCGGGGCCGAAACCGTGACATCCGAGGCAAGGTTGACGACGACGGTGGCTGCCGCGGTCGCAGCGACCGTGATCATCATCGCCGGCCTCACGATCGCAAGCTTCTACACCACCCGAAGCATCGGCTTTCCCAAGAGCGATGCCCTTACAATCACAGTACGGGGACAGCAATGGTGGTGGCAGGTCTTCTACGCCAGTTCCGGCGCAACGCCCGGCTTTCAGACTGCCAACGAAATCCATATACCCATCGGGACGGATGTTCAGCTCCGGCTTGAAAGCGCCGATGTGATCCATTCGTTCTGGGTGCCAAGCCTGGCCGGAAAGCAGGACCTCGTTCCGGGTCGGTCCAACAGTTTGCTTTTGAGGGCCGAAAAGCCGGGCATCTACCGCGGCCAATGCGCCGAGTTCTGCGGCCTGCAGCACAGCCACATGGCCGTGATGGTCATCGCCGAGCCACCGGGTGACTACCAACGCTGGGCGGCGGCGCAATTTGGCAACGCGATCATGCCGACCGATCCTGAGGCGCTCGCAGGACAGGAGGCTTTTCAGGCAAAGGCTTGCGCTGCCTGCCATACGGTCCGAGGCACACAAGCGAATGGCACGACCGGCCCCGATCTGACGCACATAGGAGGACGACAGACCATCGCGGCCGGCCTGCTGGAAACCACGCGCGGCTCGCTGGCGGCATGGATTGCCGATCCGCAGACGCTCAAGCCCGGAAACAACATGCCGATGGTCCCGCTGACCAGCGTCGAGCTCCAGAATATCTCCGCCTACATGGAGAGCCTGAAATGACGCGCACCGATGGCAACCATCCGAGAGATACGGCATTGGGCGCCACGGAGCTGGAGCGCCGTCTTGGATCGGTCTGGGCAACACAGCCGGGCTGGTGGGGTGCCCTCTCGACGGTCGATCACAAGATCATCGGCCGGCGCTACATCACCACGGCCTTTGTCTTTCTGGTGCTTGGCGGGGTGCTATCCATTCTGATGCGTCTGCAACTGGCACAACCCGAAGCCCGCTTCATCGGCCCCGATCGTTATAACCAGATTTTCAGCGTGCACGGCACGAACATGATGTTCCTGTTTGCCGTTCCCGTCATGCAAGCGATGGCGATCTACCTTGTCCCTTTGATGGTGGGGACCCGCAACATCGCCTTCCCTCGCCTCAACGCTTTCTCCTACTGGATGTATCTCGCCGGCGGGCTGCTGCTGTGGATCGCCTTTGTCGTCGATACTGGACCGGACATCGGGTGGTTCGCCTATGTGCCGCTCTCCGGACCCCAATATGCGGCTGGGAAGCGGGCCGATATCTGGGCGCAGATGATCACATTCACTGAAGTCTCCGCGCTCGCCGTCGCCGTCGAGATCGTCGTGACCGTTTTCAAGCAACGCGCGCCGGGGATGTCGCTCGACCGGATTCCATTGTTCGTCTGGTCAATGCTGGTCACGTCGTTCCTTGTCATCCTGGCGATGCCGGCGATCATGATCGCGAGCACGGCGCTTATCCTCGATCGGCTGGTCGGCACCCACTTCTTCAACCCTGCCGCGGGCGGCGATGTGCTGCTATGGCAGCATCTGTTCTGGTTTTTCGGCCATCCGGAAGTCTACATCATCTTCCTGCCGGCAGTGGGCATGGTATCGACCATCGTCGCGACATTCACGCGGCGGCCCGTGTTCGGCTATCTGGGCATGGTAATGGCGTTGATCGCCACGGGCGTTCTGGCGTTCGGCCTGTGGGTCCATCATATGTTTGTCGCCGGCCTGCCGCGGCTTGGCGAAAGCTTCTTCACCGCCTCGAGCATGGCGATCGCGGTGCCGGCGGGCCTGCAAATCTTCTGCTGGCTGGCGACGATGTGGGCCGGGCGGCCAATCTTCAAGACGCCGTTTCTGTTTGTCATCGGATTCATGGTCATCTTCGTCATCGGCGGCCTGACGGGGGTGATGGTCGCGTCAGTGCCGTTCGATACACAGGTCCACGACACCTATTTCGTCGTCGCGCACTTTCACTATGTGCTGGTCGGCGGCGCGGTTTTTCCACTGTTGGGCGCGATCTACTACTGGTTTCCCAAGCTGACGGGCCGCATGATGAGCGAGCCGCTCGGTCGCTGGGTATTCGGCCTGATCTTCGCAGGGTTCAATCTGACCTTTTTCCCGATGCATGTTCTGGGCCTCCGGGGCATGCCACGCCGTGTCTACACCTACCAGCCCGAGATGCCCTGGTCGGGCCTGAACATGTTCATCAGCCTAAGCGCGATTATCCTCGCTGCCGGTTTCCTGCTCTTCTTCATCGATGCTTTGCGCAGCGCCAGGTCAGGGCCCATCGCATCCGGCAATCCATGGGGAGCCACGACGCTCGAATGGGCAACCACCTCGCCGCCGCCATCCTACAATTTCGCCCGGCTGCCCGCGGTTAGCAGCCTCGAACCCGTGTCCGACCAGTCAGACGCGCTTGCTGTTGCTTCGGGCCTGCGCGTCGACCGTCGTGAACTGTTGGTCAGCAGCGTGGTCGAAGCGCTTCCACAAGCGCGTGAATCATCCTCCGGGGATTCGATCTGGCCGTTATGGGCAGCACTTGCCACCACCGTGACGCTGATATGGTCGATATTCACGCCCTGGGCGGTGGTCTGGGGCTCGATACCGATCGCGATCGCACTCGTCGGCTGGTTCTGGCCAAAGGGCGTGCCGGAGGATGAGTCGTGAAGAAAAGCGCTGCACCCGATCTGACGGGACTTCCGTCGCATGGCCTCGGCACCGCGAGCTTGTCCTGGTGGGGCACGCTCGCCTTCATGCTCATTGAAGGCACAGGTTTTGCGCTTTCGATCTTTGTCTATCTCTATCTGATGGTTATGGCACCGCGCTGGCCCCTGGATGCAGCGCTGCCTGACCTGCTTGCCGGGACGATCCTGACAGTCTTCCTCCTGGCAAGCCTTGTTCCCAACATCTTGCTCGCCCGATGGGCGCGAAACCAGGACTTGCTGAAAGTCCGTGTCGGGCTGATCGCAATGTCCCTGCTCGGCATCGTGCCGCTGATCTTGCGCGCCTTCGAGTTCCCGGCAATGCATATCAAGTGGGATCAGAACGCCTACGGCTCGATTGTGTGGGTCATGCTCGGCCTGCACACGACGCACATTCTGACCGATCTGGTTGAGACGCTGGTGTTGACCTGGCTCATGTTTTCACAACATGGCGACAATCGGCGGCGCTATGGAGATGTCAGCGATAACGCGATGTACTGGAACTTCGTGGTCGCGACATGGTTGCCGATGTATGCCTGCCTCTATTGGGTCCCGCGGCTTTGACCAAAGATTGGCTCCGACACACTGGACTGCTTGCGCCGCCTGTGGCCTGGGCGCTCAGCACCCAGCTTGGACAGATCATGCCTTACATCGATTGCCGACAGACGATCCCTTGGACCGCTGCCTCGTGCGGCATCCTTCTCGTCGTGTCGATCGCCAGCATCGCGGCCTCACGGGCCACGTCACCGCGATTGGTCAAATCAGGGCGCTTTATCATCGATACGGGCTTCCTGATCGCACTGGCATTTGTTTTTGCATTGTTATTGCAGGAGGCGGCTACGGTACTGCTCGACCCATGCCAGCGCTGATCTGCACACTGATCTTCTGCATGAGCGCCACCGCAGCTACCGCGCATGGCCACGAAGGCCATGGCTCTGACCTTCCTTGGACGTTTGACCCCTGGATCGACACGCCGCTTGCAATGCTTGCTGTTCTCTATGGCGCGGGCATCCTAAGGCTCGCGTTGCGGACCAGGCGGCCCGGCGTCTTGTTCGTGCATGCCTTGCTGTATTGTTGCGGTATGCTCACCCTGGCCGGAGCTCTGCTTTCACCGCTTCACTGGCTGGGCGAGCACCTTTTTACTTTCCACATGATCGAGCACGAGATCGTCATGGCTATCTCGGCACCCTTGATCGTGTTGGCGCGTCCGGTTGGTATCTTGTTGTGGGGGTTGCCAGAAAATGCACGCCGCGTGGCCGGGTCAGTTTTGTGTTCGCCCCTAATTCGAAAACCGTGGGACTGGTGTGCGGGCGCCACGAACTCGACCATCTTGCACGGCGCAACCATCTGGGCCTGGCACGCGCCGATATTCTTCGACGCGGCCCTGACCAACCCCGCCCTACATCGCCTCCAGCATCTCAGCTTCTTAGCGACAGCGATATTGTTCTGGTGGGCGATTGTCTGGCGGAGCGATTACGGCGCCTCGGCCTGGCATTTGTTCGCCACCATGATCCACACCAGCGTCTTGGGTGCCTTGATGGCGCTCGCTCCACGCGTGCTTTACGTCGCCCAGACCCAAACGGCGATGGTCTGGGGGTTCACGCCCCTGGAGGACCAACAATTGGCGGGGATGATCATGTGGATACCCGCCGGCACGATCTATGCGGCGGCGGCCATGTCGATGCTGGCGCTTTGGATCCGCGGCTCGAGCGAAAGAGGGCCGCAAAATGCCTGACCTGCTCGCGTCTCCATATTACCGGGCCGCATTCATGGGCGTTGCTCTGGTCGCAGCATCGGCAGCTTTTGTCGCAGTCAACTTTGTGCGCGACACCCGCACCCGGACGGCGGTAGCCAAAACGATCACGAGCGGCGATCCCGGACGCGCGCCGCAAGTCTTTCGCCGCTACGGGTGCTCCGGTTGCCACACCATTCCGGGCATACCGGGAGCGGACGGCCAGACCGGTGCGCCGCTCACCGGGTTGTCAAAGCGCGTGTACATAGCGGGCGTGCTGGAAAACAATTCCGACAACTTGGTCGCATGGATCGTCTCACCGCAGAACTTCTCGCCGCAGACGGCGATGCCGGCGACTGGCATTTCGCAAAAGGAAGCCAGAGACCTTGCAGCGTATCTCTACGCGCAATGAGGCTTGGATGTTTTTGGCGCAGTCCCGGACTCAAGGGTGCGGCGTGGCTGTCGCTGGGAGACCTCTTATGTAACGTGCAATTGCCTGGCGGTCGCTGTCAGGCAGCATTGCCGTATTCGTCACGACGTCGGCCATTGAGGATCCGACCCGACCGTGGCTGGGCGTCTCGCCCGTTTTGAGCATCGTCGCAATGTCACCCTCAGTCCATCCGAGCAACCTCTCTCCGGTGATGTTTGGCACGAAGCCTATGCCTTCAGGGTCGATCCCCCCGGCAAAGCGAGTGTCCGGCTCGATTGCGCCGAACGCATTGCGACTCGAGTGGCACTCGGCGCAATGCGAGACGGACTCAACGAGATAAGCGCCGCGATCATGGACCGCGTCGCCATTGAGCTTAGCAGACATCGAACCTTCGCGAAAAAACATCATTTTCCAAATCCCGACGGCTCGCCGGACGCTAAACAAGATCGCGGGATCGTGCGGCGGCGCATGCCCGGATACTTTGGGAAGCGTTCTTAGATAGGCATAGAGATCCCTGATGTCCTTCCCCTTCATGCCCGTGAAACTCGTGAAGGGAAAGGCGGGATAGTAGTGTTCACCCCTCGGAGACACGCCTCCGACGAGAGCATTTGCGAGGTCGATCACGGTCCATGCTCCAATGCCATCGACGGGATCGGGGGAAATGTTGGGAGGCCGGAAGGTCCCGAACGGTGAAGCAAGCGCCATGCCGCCGCCAAGCCTCAGGCGGTCGGGCTGTCCGGGCGTTGCGTGACAGGAAGAGCAATCGCCTGCGGCGAAGACGAGCTGACCTTGTGCAACGTCGCCTCGGCCTTGAAATTGCGGATCCTGGTCCGAAAAGGGGGGTTGGGCCGCGGTCATGTACCATAAGGCCGCGCCGGCTCCACACAGGAAAGCGATGAGAGCAGGTATCCACACCGATCTCACCATGACGCTCCACCGGAAAGCGATGAGAGCAGGTATCCACACCGATCTCACCATGACGCTCCACAAGCTCTTGGACGCGCTCCTGCCTTCAGTTCCGGTTTTCATGCGGGAGAGTTGTTCAAGCGTGCATCGCAGCCGAGGCCGGATTGGGTCGGAGATATCGACCTTGTCCCAGGGAATTCGGTAGAGGCAATCGCGGTGGCGAAGGCGAAAGAAATCCAAAATCGCGATGCCGATTGCCGAGGCAGAGAGTCGCTCGAAAGCAGCGAAAATGCCGACGTGGAATTCGGTGACGACGATATCATCACCGTCACGCTCTGCGCGTATCTCCTCGATGTGACCGACGCTTTTGCCGCGCAGCGATAGCACCCGTCGACCGGCAAGACGTTCGAGGTTGACGGTGGCCATCGTCAAGCTCCCGGAATGCGGCCGATAACGCGGTCGCGCAGCCAGTCCTGCCAATCGAAGATCGCCGTCTTATCCACGTCAATGTCGACTTCGATGTCGATGCCGATATCGCGCACCTTGTTCCAGGCTATGCGGTGGGGTTCGGCGTGGCGCTTGCCGCCAAGCCGAACCGCCAGCCAGGCGATCCAGCGCCCCGGCCGCGTACCAAGGCGGCGCGCCAGCGTGATCGACCCGAGTTCGATCGCAGTGATCCTAGGCGGCATGCCCGGCCTCAACTCGGCCACCAATCCGTCCACTTTGCCGATCTTGATTTGCTTGCGGTCAACGACCTGTTTGTCCAGTAGATCGCGCAGCAGATCCATCACGAGCCTCCGAATATCTGCAACGGAATGGCCACCAAGGCCAAGACGAAACCGAGCGCGATGATGAAGATCACCGCCGCATTTGAGATCAAACCATTGCGGTGTTCGCCGATATAGCGCTCATCGTTGAGCAGGATGAGAAACGGGACAACAGTCAGCGGCAGGCTGGCAGCCGTCACGGCCATGGAAAAGATGGTGAGCTTCAGCGGGTCGAGGCCAAGTGTGATCGGAATGGCGGCAAGCAACAACGCTAGCGTATAGACACCGCAGAAGGCAGGATCTTCGTGGGGTTTTCGATCCTCCCCCCACGTCCAGCCGAAGCCCTGCGCGACGAGATATGCTTGCTGCAGCGCGATTTCGAGGGTCGCGCCAATGCATGCTACGCCAAGCGAGGCAACGAACAGAACAAATCCCCAGAAACCGAATATCGAGGTCAGCATCAGCGGCAATTGGAGGTAATCATTGACCTGGTTTATGCCGTGCGCGCCGAAGACGAGCGCGGCCACAATCAGCACGCCTGCCGAAATCGTACCACCAAAACTCATACCAAGCCCTGCGATGGCGCGATTGGTGCCGAGATAGGTTTTATCCCATTGATCTTCGACGGCGCCGGAGGAATAGAACATGAAAAGATAGGGCGATATCGACGCGCCCAAAATGCTCACCGCCATGAACCAGTAGTTCGCCGCGTCATGCCCGGGCAGACTGGGTATCGCGCCGCCAGCAACCTGTCTCCAGTCCGGTTTCAACATCACAGCCGCGACCACGAAGCAAAGCGTGACAAGACCAAGAACCGACACTCCCTTCTCGATAAGCCCGAAGGTACCTTTCCATAGGAGCAGCCACGCAATAAACGCCACTGGCAGCGCCCACCATTGTAAGGGGATACCTGTCGCAAGATTCGCCGCAACGGCTACGCCCCCGATCTCTGCCGACATCACCATGAAGTTGACCAGCAAGGTGGCCAACAACGGCCAGAGAAAGGCGTTGAAGCCGAACCTCTCGCGGATCCCGTCGGCGATTGTGTGGCCGCTGACGGCAGCGAACCGACCTGCCATCTCGACCAGAAAAATAATGCAGATGGTGCCAAGCAGGATTGCCCAAATCAGTTGGAATCCGAAGGTCGCGCCGGCTTGCGCGGCTGTCGCCATCGATCCGACCTCGAGGAAGCCGCCAACGCTGGTGACGATGCCGAGAGATATCTCAAGCAGCTTCTTCATGATTTGGGCGCGGAATATCTGTCGTAGGCGGCGGCGAATTCTGTTGCGGCGGTGCGAAGTTCCTGCACCGCCTGACTCACTTGTGGTGGGCTGCCAGCCTTAATGCGCGCTTGGGCGCGCCTAGCCGCAGCCGAGAGCCGGCCGATCGCCGTTATGACCCCGCGTCGCTCCGGGGTTTCAGAAGAATAGCCAGACTCTATCTGCCGCTCGGCGTCGGCAAGCGTGTCGGCCGCTGACTGCAATGTGGCCGATGCATAGTTCGACGGGACGGCGCCCGCGATCCAAGCGTCCACGACCATCGCAGCGGTTTGCGCTGCCGACCGCGCGATTTTTGATTGCTGTTCAATTCGTGAGGAAGACGAGCAGGCGGTAAGCGCGACCATGGTCAACACGAGACATAAGCGGCAACCCCGAAAGCCGCCTTTCTCGAGAATGCTTAGGAGCAGCGGCTTGGCAGGCATGCACTTATCCTCCGACCAGCCTTGCATGGTGTCCGCGTAAGGTATGGTCCTGACGGTTCCATCTGCCTGGCGTGGATTTGAAAATGGTGACCGGGGCATTCAGTAATTCCGGACTATGGATTTCGCTTTGCAGCAAGGCGTGGCTTCACAGGAAATCGTATAACAACACCTGGCCGCCTCTGTTTTGGTATCTCGGAAGGATTGGGGCCGGCTTGCTCGCCACTACCTGGCCGACGCGGTTGCAACGTCATACAACCTTGCGTCGTCAAAGCGGCCCGTTGTCTGAAAAGATGCACAAGTTCGGGGTGGAGTCCCTCACCTCGTCGCGAGGCCACCTCGTGCAGAAATACGAAGAACCGCATTGCACGCCTTTCCCCGCTAACGTCATTCATTGGTCATCCCCGTGCTTGCATTATCGCCTTCCAGGTCTATTCACCTGCGAGGTCTGTGTTGGCCTCGCCTGCTCATCATTTGAAAGGAAAGCTGCCCGGCCCGGAAGGTTCCGCTCAGCTTCACAAATTCGGCTAGCAGCCTTCCGGAGTTAACCGGAAGCAGGCGATCGACGAAGTTATGCCTTGCTGGATACCGGCGATTTACCCGGAAAGCCTGGGAGTGCCAGTTCTGCGCAATTGCCGACGGTGCGTTCCAAGATAGGGCGGTCAGGAAACAACCCAGGCCTTGAGCAATGCAAAGAGCGCCGTCTGGCCATAAAGGGGGACCCGAAGGAGCGGCTTGTCAGCGAAGTCATCCAGGGATTCGAGATCGGCTTGACCGAATGCCTGCAGCGTAAATAGAAAAACCCGCCACGCGGGGGAACGGGGTGGCGGGCTTTCAATCGGAGCGGCCGCATCGCTTGGGGAATTTGACCGCTCGCATCCGTAATGCGCGATTTCAGCCTCGGTTCCATACAATTTTAAGGAACGCAGTCCGCAACCCGAGCCGACTGCATTGCTTATCTAATGTTATTCGGTTGATCCGTGTTGCCTGTTAGGGTGGCGGGTGCGGGTAGAAGCCGTCCGACCACCTCGGCTTTTACTTATTTCGGCTCGCTCTTTCGAGAGCGAGCCTTTTTGTTCATAGGCCACCCGCCGGGAGCGGCAGGGAGGGAGACTACTTCCCACAAACGCTTGCGATCTCTGGACCTGAGGCCGGGCCCCCATGGAAAACCATCGCGGCTCGGAGGTCGTCTCCAAGATCCACTCCCTGGCCCAAATCAGCAGCCATGGAAGATCGGCAAGTTGCTATCGTCGATGACAATCTGAGACGGCGGTAGCCCTCAAACCACGCCTCATGATCCAGGCGTCGCGTTCAGGCCGCTTGTCCGCCCGCGTCGGCATAAGAGGAGGAATGAGCGGCAGCCGGCCATCCGGTCGAACGCCTTACGAGGCAGCATGCGCATGGTGCAAAACAGGCCGCTGGGCAGGCTTTTGGTTTTGCTAGATACTTCGCCGCGTTCCTAGTTTTCATGGCTGCGATCAGCGATTACTTCGGTCGCTGCGAAGAAGGCGATGATCCACCAATGGAGACACCATGATTAAACCCATCGAAAACTGGAAAGATGCTTACGACCCGCTTTCATTTGCGTTGAAGCACGGCCTCACGCTCGAGCAAGCCAAGGTAGTCATCAGCACAAACGGACCCTCGCGCCATAGCTGCGACATCGGTGCCTTGGCCTTCCGCCGGACCCTCGATATCAGGAAACGAAAGCGACACGCCAAGTCTGCAGACGGCTAGCGCTTTCGGGGCCAACGGCCCTGACACGCCGCTTGGAAAGACGAGGCAATGGCGCTGAGCCCTATCGGTAGCTACCGTCCTAGGACTGCTCGCCATATCGAAGGTCGATGCAGACGACGGCCAGATAGCCGCGTTCCACGGCGGTGACGCTTCCGGTGTCAAGAGCTTGATTTTGGAGGTGTTGGTCGCTGCCTCGCTGAGTGACGTGGCGCGCAGCGAGCGAGCTTTGCCGAATCCCGCCATCCGATCACTAAATATTTCCACCGGAACAGAGCCCCGGGGGCGGTTGAATATGGGTAGGAGAAACTTCCCAACAATGCAGGAGCAGAACATGCCCGATCATGTGAAGGCTGGACAGCAGAACCACAAAAACACCGACGGTCGAGATCAGCGTCGGGGCAGCGGCGTACAGCAGCGGGACGACCACGATAAGCGGGGCCAACAGCAGGCTGACGACGAGAAGCGTGTTGGTCAGCAGCGAGGCGGCAGCGGCAACTTTGCCAACGACCGCGAGAAGGCATCAGAAGCGGGCCGCAAAGGCGGCCAATCCTAAACGAGAAGCGGCGCTCTCGGGCGCCGCTTTTTCTTAGGCCAATTTCAGAAGGAGAGACGCAATGCCGAAGAAATCAGAAAACGGATTGGAAACGCTGTTCGTGGATGCCCTGAAAGACCTCTACTATGCGGAGAAGAAGATCCTGAAGACATTGCCGAAGCTGGCCAAGGCCGCGCAGTCCGAACAGCTGAGTGCTGCCTTCGAAAAACATCGCATGGAAACCGAAGGCCAGGTCGAGCGGCTCGAACAGATTTTCGAGCAATTGGGAGAACCGGCCAGAGGCAAGACCTGCCCCGCCATCGACGGCATTCTCGAAGAGGGCGCGGAGATTCTCGAGGAGTACAAGGATGCGCCCGCGCTTGACGCCGGCCTTGTCGGAGCCGCTCAGGCGGTCGAGCACTATGAGATTGCCCGCTATGGGACACTCATCGCCTGGGCGGGGCAACTTGGCATGAAGGACGCTCTTCCGCTGTTGAGCGAGACCCTCAACGAAGAGTCGGCGACCGACGAGGCGCTAAGCGCTTTGGGCGAGAGCGACGCCAACGAGCGCGCCCTACAAGCGGCCTGACCAACTCGAAAGCGGCTCCGGGATCGTCCGGAGCCGCATGGTGCGACGATGAACATCCGGATGATGCCCCCCGACCAGCAGCTTGAACAGCCGGCCAGCGAGACACGACAGGCCCCACCAGCGCAAGGAAATAGCGGCCCCTCCATGGAAAATCCGACTGTGTTTGAAAGAAAAATCGGCCGTTGGATCGACATTCTCAAATATGTCGCAGTTGCGATTGCCGCGAGTTGATCACGATGGTCGTGATTAACCTGATGCCCGATCCCCGAACTATCCGCGTAATCGTCCCGCACCGTCTCGACGCGGCCGACTCCGCAATTCGCAAGGAGCACGAGCAGCTATTCTCAAGGACAGACCTTCGATGCCAACGCGGTGCAGACTCTTTCCAGCGATGCTGCGAGCCATTATGCTGCGGGGTCGACCATCAACAACCTACATCTACCGTCGGGGGGGTCGGTCGGCTATGAATTCGCCACATCGTTGGCCGAGAAGGCCAAGGGAAGGCGTCGAGGCTCGCGTGCCCGTCGATTGGGTCGGCAGTCTTCCCTTCGACGAAAACCGCTTTCGGGGGCACCGGCGCTATGTGTGCTCAACGAAACGAGGCCCGCTATAACAGCGGGCCTCTTTGAATTCGGGGATCGAGTGGCAGGCTTCACTGGCGGGTCAGGAAGATCGCCTCCTCTTCGTCCCGCTGTCTGCCGCCTAGTGCAGCTGCTACACTAGCGATGAAGGCGCCTACGACCAATGACAATGCACCCAGCAAAGCAAAGGTCGCGCTGGCCTTCCTGGCGGTGTCGGCAGCCTGCTGAGCCTTGATCTTTGCGTCCTTAACTTTGGCGATCATGGTATCGACCCGCGCCTTGGCATCGGCTTGCGGAAGCCCGGTGCGAGCGGCGACAAGTTGCGCGAGATAGGCGCTGTCCTCAGCGGTGACTTCGCCGCCGTTCGCGGCACTGGCAAGCAGGACGCGCGAAGCCTGCGCGGTCGCCGCCGAATCGCTCTCGGAATTGGCGGCGGCGAGTTTGGTCGGGTCAGCGGGCCGGAACAGCGCATCCACGTAGTAGGATGTGGTGTCGAATGCTCCGCCGCCCTTTGTGGCGGCGCCAGCCGAAGTCCCGGTTGCGGCGCCTGCCGCTACCGTCGAAACTGCCTGGACTCCAGAATTCAAGGCAGCGGAGAGTGCCGAACCAAGAACGCCCGCGACAAGTAGCGTGGCGAGCGCCCAGGCCAAGAAGCCGTGCGCTGTGTCGCGAAAAAAGACTTCATCGGTGTGAATGCCTACCCATTTGGTCCGAAGGCGCCCCGTGAGATATCCTCCTGCCCCGGATGAGAGCCATTGCACGACCACCAGCCAGACGGCGGTAGACACCGCAAATGTCGTGGGCGATGCGCCGGCGCCGGACCATGGCGAGACCATACTGAGACCCAGCCCAGAGCCCAGCAGCATGAGAATCAATGTCAGAGTTGACGCGGCGAACGCGCCAGCAATGATTGGCCCCCAGCTCACCGCTGAAGAGGAGGATTCCGTTTGCGCAGAGTCCCCGGCAGCCACAAGTGTTGCCTGCATGTCAGCCTCCTACCGCGCAAACAGCATGATGAGAATGATGATTGGAATTGGAATACCCAGCAGCCAGAGCAAGATACCGCGACCCATGGAAATCTCCTGTGTGTTAGTAGTGACTAACTAACAATGTGGCTGGAGGTGTTCTGTTCCGATGGGCTCCGAACCTGCGCCTCCAAGTCCGACCCGTCAGCTTTGTGCCGTGGCGAACCGGGCGGCTCAGATTCTGTGAGGGCCGCTGCAACCAGATTTCAAACCGTGCATTTCAATGGATGCCACTAGTCTTACTGAGTCAGAAAGTCGCAGCTGCGGGGGGATTCGCGCTGATTGCGG
>NZ_LPVS01000096.1:0-26742 GCF_014843905.1 Mesorhizobium silamurunense
ACTTCGCAAACGCCGGATACGCTTCCGTCAAAACGTGAAAGACTCTAGCCTCGGTTCCTACAAGGGTTCGAAGCGGAAGCCTGTTTCGGTTCGGGAAATCCGGCCGACGCCCGGTGAATCGAGATGCGCTCCGGCAACGCAATAGCCGTTGTCAGCCGCAAGGGCCAATATTCGCAACCGGCTTGCCCGCGCCTGTTCCTGGTCGGCGTCGAACTCCCATGCGACCTCCGGCCGATCGAACTGAAGCGACGGCACATGCACAAGGTCGCCCCAGACCAACAATGTTTCGCCGCCGCTCGTGACACGAAAGCAGGTATGGCCGATTTCATGGCCCGGCGTGGCGATCGCCTCGATACTCGCGCTCAGGCGCTGTCCCGGGTCCAAGGGATGTGCTCGATCACGGAAGCGGCTCAACCTCATTTCCGACCGGAACATGTCGAGCTCAGCTCGAGGGACAAGCAAGCGGGAGAGCTGCGGGAAACCGTCCCGACCATCCGGAAGGATGAGCCCGTGGATATGGTCGAGATGCGTGTGGGTGAAGGCAACTGTGCGTATCCGATCGACGGCGATCTGCGCTTCGCTCAGCGCCTGCGGCAGAAAGCCCATCGTCGGGTGCCAGGCGTTCGAGGATCCCGTATCGATCAGCGTGATTTCTTCGCCGTCGTCGATGGCAAAGGCATTGACCGACAATCTGAGCGCGCCGTCGAAGAGCGGTACGTGCGACGGGAAATCGTCGCCGAAGGGCTTGTCTCCCGGCTGGCGCAGTCGCCGGACCGGCATGTCGACATAACCGTCGCGCAGCGAGGTGACCTTGATGTCGCCGATTTTATAGGTCGCGTGATAAGACCCGTCTGAAATTCGTTCCAACGCTTGCCCTCTGTCCGGTCGCAAAATCCGGATTGAGGTTTCGGTTAGATCATCTCCAGCCCGCGCTTGCGCGTCGGCGGCGGGAAGGCGCGGTCGAGCTCGGCGAAATCTTCCGCCGTCAAAGCGATGTCGAGCGCGGCAGCGTTCTGGCGGACATGCTCCTGCCGGCTGGCCTTCGGGATGGCGATGACGCCTTTCTGCGCCATCACCCACGCAAGGGCGATCTGCGCAGACGTCGCGTTATGGCGGGCGGCCACGGCGTCGAGCCTGGCATTACGGGCGAGCGCGCCCTGCTCGACCGGCGAATAAGCCATCAGCGGAATGCCGCGCTCCAGGCTCCAGGGCGCGAGGTCGAATTCCGGGCCGCGCCGCGAGAGATTGTAGAGGACCTGGTTGGACTGAACGTTGGCGCCGGAGGGCAGGCCGACCAGTTCCTCCATCTCGTCGGTGTCGAAATTGCTGACGCCCCAGTGGCGGATCTTGCCGGCCGCCTTCAGAGCCTCGAAGGCTTCGACGGTCTCGTCCAAAGGCACGCTGCCCGGCCAGTGCAGCAGATAGAGATCGATGCGGTCGGTGGCGAGCCGCTTCAGGCTGTTCTCGCAGGCCCGCTTGACACCGGCGCGCGAGGCATTGGTCGGCAGCACCTTGGAAACCAGAAAAGTCTCGTCGCGGCGCCCGGCGATGGCTTCCGCCACCACCTCCTCGGCCCCGCCGCCGGCATACATCTCCGCCGTATCGATCAGCGTGATGCCGAGATCCAGTCCAAGCCTCAGCGCGGCGACCTCATCGGCGCGGCGCTGGCGATCCTCACCCATCTTCCATGTGCCCTGGCCCAGCACCGGAACGGCCTCGCCGGACGGCAGAGTGGTGGTTCTGATTTCAGAAAACATGGGCTTGGAAGACATGGGGCCTGCTCCGCATAAAGCCGGATCGCAGCACAGCCGTGGCCGGAAATCCAGACCGAAGTCGTCGCCTTCGCCCGGATTCCCGGCTTGGAGCAATCACTTCACCGGATGCTTGGCAAGCCAGTCCTGCATCTCTTTGATTTCCGCTTCCTGCGCCTTGACGACGCCTTCCGCGAGCTTGCGGATTTCCGGATCCTTGCCGTTGGCAATCACCACCTTGGCCATGTCGATCGCGCCCTGGTGATGGGGGATCATGCCGCGGACGAAGTCGACATCGGCATTGCCGGTATAGTTGAGCATCATGTCCTTGTGCATCTTGTCCATCGCCGCCTTGTAGCCAACGGTGGCGGGGCTGTCCGCGCCCATCGCCATGCCGGACATGTCGTGCTTCATCTCCTCAGACTGCGCCGGAACGCTTTCGAGGAACACCGCCAGCAGCATTCCCGCCGCCATCAGCAGCAGCACAATCTTCTTGGCCAAGGTCATCCATGATCTCCTGTTGAATGGAATGTCGTATTTGGGAGCTTCGCTCAGAGTTTCAACGTTCTGAGCCGCAACGCGTTGCCGATCACCGAAACCGACGACAGGCTCATTGCCGCCGCGGCAATCATCGGCGACAGAAGCGTGCCGGTGAGCGGATAGAGCACGCCGGCCGCGACCGGCACGCCGAGCACGTTGTAGAGGAAGGCGAAGAACAGGTTTTGCCGGATGTTGCCGATCGTCGCCTGGGCCAGCGTGCGGGCTCTCACGATGCCGTTGAGGTCGCCCTTGACCAGTGTGATGCCGGCGCTTTCGACCGCGACATCGGCGCCGGTGCCCATGGCGATGCCGACATCGGCGCTGGCAAGCGCCGGCGCATCGTTGACGCCGTCGCCGGCCATGGCGACGCCTGCGCCCTTGGCGCGCAGTTCGTCGACCAGCGCGCCCTTCTCCTCCGGCAGCAGGCCGGCGCGCACCTCGTCGATGCCGAGCCTGCCGGCGATCGCTTTTGCCGTGCGCTCGTTGTCGCCGGTCGCCATGATGATCCTCAGGCCCTTGTCGTGCAGCGCCTTGATCGCTTCGGCGGTGGTTGCCTTGACCGGGTCGGCGACTGCAACGAGGCCGGCGAGCTTGCCATCGACGGCAACGAACATCGCCGTCTTGCCTTCGGCCTGCAGCGTCTCCGCCTTGGCGGAAACCGGCGCGGTATCGATGCCGAGGTCGGCCATCATCGCCGCATTGCCGAGCGCGACCTTCTTGCCGGACACCGTTCCGGAGACGCCCTTGCCGGTGACTGCCTCGAAGTCTTCGGCATCGGCAAGCTTGACGCCGCGTTCGGCGGCACCCTCGACGATAGCTTCGGCAAGCGGATGCTCCGAGCCTTTTTCAAGAGCGGCGGCGAGCGCCAGCAGTTCATTCCCATCGATGCCCTCGGCGGCGGCGACGTCGGTCAGCCGCGGCCTACCCTCGGTCAAGGTGCCCGTCTTGTCGACGATCAGCGTGTCGACCGAGGCGAAGCGCTCCAGCGCCGCCGCTTCCTTGATCAGCACGCCGGCATGCGCGCCGCGCCCGGTCGCGGTCATGATCGACATCGGCGTGGCAAGGCCGAGCGCACAGGGGCAGGCGATGATCAATACCGAAACAGCAGAGACGATGGCGAAGGCCAGGCTGGGCTCGGGGCCGAAGAGCGACCAGGCAATGAAGGCGATGATCGCCACCAGCACCACTGCCGGGACGAAATAGAAGGAGACGCGGTCGGCCAGCCCTTGAATCGGGGCGCGCGAGCGCTGCGCCTTGGCGACCATCTCGACGATGCGCGAAAGCGTGGTTTCGGCGCCGACCTTTTCGGCGCGCATGATCAGCGAACCGTTCTTGTTCAGCGTGCCGCCGGTGAGAGGATCGCCTTCCGACTTCTCGACCGGGAGCGGTTCGCCGGTGATCATCGATTCGTCGATCGCCGAGCGGCCCTCCAGCACGATCCCGTCGACGGGCACGGCGTCGCCGGGGCGGATGCGGAGCTTGTCCGCGGTCTTGACGCTGTCGAGCGGCACGTCCTTCTCGGACCCGTCGGCGCCGATCAGGCGCGCCGTCTTCGGCGCAAGGTCGAGCAAAGCGCGGATGGCCGAGCCGGTGCGTTCGCGGGCTCTGAGTTCCAGCACCTGACCGAGGAACACCAGCGCGACGATGACGGCCGCCGCCTCGAAATAGACCGGCACGCTGCCGTCATGGCCGCGAAACTGATGCGGGAAGACATCCGGGAACAGCGTCGCCACAAGGCTGAACAGGTAGGCGGCGCCGACGCCGAGCGAAATCAGCGTCCACATATTCGGGCTGCGGTTCAGGATCGATTCCCAGCCTCGATGGAAGAACGGAAACGCCGCCCACAGCACCACCGGGCTCGCCAGCGCCAGCTCCAACCAGGTTTTCGCGCGGCCGTCGATGAAGCTTTCGAAGCTGACGCCCAGTATCGGCGCCATGGCGATGACGAGAAGCGGCAGCGAGAGCACGGCGCTGACCCAGAAGCGGCGGGTGAAATCGACGAGCTCCGGGTTCGGGCCCTCGTCGCCGGACGGCACGCCCATCGGCTCCAGCGCCATGCCGCAGATCGGGCAGGAGCCGGGCTTGTCCCGGATGATCTCGGGATGCATCGGACAGGTGTATTGGGTGCCCTTCGGCATCGGCTGCGGCTCTGGCCGGTCGGCAAGGTATTTTGCCGGCTCATCTTCGAACTTGCCCTTGCATCCGGCTGAACAGAAATAGAAGCCCTGCCCTTCGTGGCGGATGAAATGCTTGGCGCTCGCGCGGTCGACAGTCATGCCGCAGACGGGATCGGTGGCCGTCAGATATTCCTCCGGCTCGGCCCGGAACTTCGTGCGGCAGCGTTCGCTGCAGAAATGAAAGGTGCGTCCGCCATGCTCGGCCGTCGGCTTGCCGGCGGCCGGATCGACCGTCATGCCGCAAACCGGATCGCGAATCACCGCTTCGGCCGCAGGCGCGGCATTCTTCGCCGAACAGCAGGATGCGCCGTGCGCGTGATGGTGGTTGTGGTCGGAATGGCTCATGAGCAAATGCCTCGGGATTCTCGAAATTGAGGCGGAGGTAGTCCTTCCAGTAGCTGGAAGGTCAAGGGCCGGTTTCGATTTTTGGGAATTTGGCTGGGGCGGCCGCAAATCGTCCTCCCTCACACGATGGCAAGCGCAGCCGCTCGCCCCCATACACAGCGCCGCGAAAACACGCTATAGACGCCGCCGAATGGCCAAGATCTCCCTGAAACTCGACGAAATCATCGATGGCGAAGCCTTGCGCGGCGACATGACGGCGCTGACGGCGGCGAGCGCCGGCGACGGCTCCGGCAAGACCACGCGCACGGCCGTCCTCCAGCTGCTCAAGGGCAGGCTTGGCGAGGGGCGAAAGATCGCCGAAGCGATGCTGAAGGAGGATGGCGGCGGCAATGCCTGCGCCGAACGGCTGTCGCATCTTATGGATGAGCTGATCCGGGCGCTCTACGATTTCGCCGCGACCCATGTCTACCGGGTCAAGAACCGCTCGGCCGCTGAGCGCATGGCGGTCGTCGCGGTCGGCGGCTATGGGCGCGGCACGCTGGCGCCCGGCTCCGACATCGACCTCTTGTTCCTGCTTCCCTACAAGCAGACGCCGTGGGGTGAGCAGATCGTCGAATACATGCTCTACATGCTGTGGGACATGGGGCTCAAGGTCGGCCACGCCACCCGCAACATCGAGGAATGCCTGAGGCTGTCGCGCACCGACATCACCATCCGCACCTCGATCCTGGAAGCGCGCTTCCTGTGGGGCGAACGCAAGCTCTTTGACGAATTGCTGACCCGCTTCGACCACGAGGTGGTGCGCACCACCGGACCCGAATATGTCCAGGCCAAGCTCGCCGAACGCGACGAGCGCCATGCCAAGGCGGGCGAGAGCCGCTATCTGGTCGAGCCCAACGTCAAGGACGGCAAGGGCGGCCTGCGCGACCTGCAGACATTGTTCTGGATCGGCAAATATTTCTATCGCGTGCGCACCGGCGAGGAACTGGTCGAGAAAGGCGTCTTCACCGAGGCCGAATATCGCGAATTCCAGAAGGCCGAGGATTTCCTGTGGGCGGTGCGCTGCCACATGCACTTCCTCACCGGCAAGGCGGAGGAGCGGCTGCATTTCGACATCCAGCGCGAGATCGCGGAGCGGCTGGGCTACACGACGCATCCCGGCCTGTCGGCGGTCGAACGCTTCATGAAGCACTACTTCCTGGTCGCCAAGGACGTCGGCGATCTCACCCGCATCTTCTGCGCCGCGCTCGAGGAAGAGCAGGCCAGGCATCTTCTGCGCCGCGCTCGAGGAAGAGCAGGCCAAGCATGTGCCCGGCTTCAACCGCATCTTCCTCACCTTCTCGCGGCGCAAGCGCAAGCTTGCCGGCACAAGCGATTTCATTGTCGACAATCACCGCATCAACATTGCCGACGACAGCGTGTTCGAGCGCGATCCGGTCAACCTGCTCCGCCTGTTCTGGTTCGCCGACAAGCATGGGCTGGAATTCCACCCCGACGCGCTGAAGCTGCTCACCCGCTCGCTCGGCCTGGTCAACAAGGCGCTGAGGCGCGACGAGGAGGCCAACCGGCTGTTCCTCGACATCCTGACCTCGGACCGCAATGCCGAGCTCAATCTCAGGCGCATGAACGAGGCGGGACTGCTCGGCAGGCTGATCCCGGACTTCGGCAAGATCGTCGCCATGATGCAATTCTCGATGTACCACCACTATACGGTGGACGAGCATCTCATCCGCTGCATCGGCGTGCTGGCCGAGATCGAGCGCGGCGACGGCGCCAAGGTGCATCCGCTGTCGCACTCGCTGATGCCGGGGCTGAAGAAGAGCCGCGAGGCGCTGTATGTCGCGGTGCTGCTGCACGACATCGCCAAGGGCCGGCCGGAAGACCATTCGGAAGCCGGCGCCAGGATCGCGCGGCGCATCTGCCCGCATATGGGACTGTCGGCCGCCGATACCGAGACGGTTGCCTGGCTCGTCGAGAACCATCTCGTCATGTCGATGACGGCGCAGACGCGCGACCTCAATGACCGCAAGACGATCGAGGACTTTGCTTCGATCGTGCAATCGGTCGAGCGGCTGAAGCTGCTCCTGATCCTGACCGTCTGCGACATCAGGGGCGTCGGACCGGGCGTCTGGAATGGCTGGAAAGGGCAGCTGCTGCGCACGCTCTATTTCGAGACCGAGTTGCTTTTGACCGGCGGCTTCTCCGAGGTGTCGCGCGCCGAGCGCACCGCGGCAGCGCGCGAGCAGCTGGCCGAGGCGCTCTCCGCCTGGCCGGCGAAGGAGCGCAAGCGTTATGTCGCCCAGCACTACGAGAACTATCTGCTGGCCGTCGACCTGCCCGACCAGTTGCGGCATGCCGAATTCGTCCGCGAGGCGGACGCAGCCGGCAAGAAGCTCGCCACCATGGTGAAGACGCATGAGTTCGAAGCGGTAACCGAAATCACGGTGCTGGCGCAGGACCATCCGCGCCTGCTGTCGGTGATCGCCGGCGCCTGTGCCGCGGCCGGCGGCAACATCGTCGACGCGCAGATCTTCACCACCTCCGATGGGCGCGCGCTGGATACCATTTTGATCAGCCGGGAATTCGACCGCGACGAGGACGAGCGGCGGCGTGCCGAGCGCGTCGGCAAGCTGATCGAGGACGTGCTGTCAGGCAAGAGCTGGCTGCCGGAGATGATCGAGAAGCGCACCAAGCCGAAGCGCGGCGCCAAGGCCTTCCGCATTCCGCCGCGCGCCGAGATCCGCAACACGCTGTCGAACCGTTTTTCGGTGATCGAGATCGAGGGGCTGGACCGGCCCGGCCTGCTCTCCGAGGTCACCGGTGCGCTGTCGGACCTTTCGCTCGATATCGCCTCGGCCCACATCACCACTTTCGGCGAGAAGGTCATCGACACATTCTATGTCACCGACCTCACCGGCCAGAAGATCGACAGCCCGACGCGCACGGCCACGATCCACAAGCGGCTGATCGACACGCTCGAAGGCAACGCGCCCGAACGCAACGGCAAGGCCAAGGCGGCGGCCGAGTGACATCCATTTGACGCAATTCCGCAGGCAGTCATCCACCGCATGAGCCTTGTCAAGAAATTCGCCACTGTCGCTTCCGGCACGCTGATGAGCCGCGCGCTGGGTTTCGGCCGCGAGATGCTGATGGCGGCGGCCCTCGGCACCGGGCCGGTCGCCGACGCTTTCAACGCCGCCTTCCAGTTCCCCAACACCTTCCGCAGGCTGTTTGCCGAAGGCGCCTTCAACGCCGCCTTCGTGCCGCTTTTCGCCAAGGAGATCGAGACGCATGGCACCGACGGCGCCAAGCGCTTTTCGGAGGAAGTGTTCGGTGTGCTGTTCTCGGCGCTGCTCGCGCTGACCATCGCCATGGAACTGGCGATGCCGCTGATCGTGCGCTACCTGGTGGCGCCGGGCTTCGCCGACATTCCGGGCAAGTTCGAGACGACCGTCCGGCTGGCGACGATCATGTTCCCGTATCTCATCTGCATGTCGCTCGGCGCCATGATGGCGGGCATGCTGAACTCGCTGCGCCGCTATTTCGCGGCGGCGATCGCGCCCGCCTTCCTCAACATCATCCTTATCGGCGTGCTCGCCTATGCCTGGTATCACGAGCTCGACGCGTATGATGTCGGCTTCGGCCTCTCCTGGGGCGTGCTGGCGGCGGGCATCGTGCAGCTCGCCATCGTCTGGGTGGCGGTGCGCCATGCCGGCATCTCGATCGGCTTCCGCCGGCCGAAGATGACGCCGAACGTCAAACGGCTGCTGATCCTCGCGCTGCCTGCTGCGATCACCGGCGGCATCACCCAGATCAACCAGTTGATCGGCACGGCGATCGCCTCGGGGCAGAACAGCGCCGTGTCGTCGCTGGCTTATGCGGACCGCATATACCAGCTGCCGCTGGGCGTCGTCGGCGTGGCGGTGGCGATCGTGCTGTTGCCGGAACTGTCGCGGGCGCTGAAATCGGGCAATCTGATCGAGGCCGCCAACCTGCAGAACCGCTCGGTCGAGTTCACGCTGTTCATGACCCTGCCGGCGGCGGCGGCGCTCTGGGTAATGTCGGAACCGATCGTGCGGCTGGTCTACGAGCGCGGCGCCTTCGCCGCCAACCACTCGACGCCAATCGTCGCCTCGATCCTGGCGATCTTCGGCCTCGGCCTGCCCGCCTTCGTGCTGATCAAGGCCTTCACGCCCGGCTATTTCGCGCGCGAGGATACGCGCACGCCGATGATCTTCGCCGCCATCTCGGTCGGCGTGAACGTCGCCACCGCGCTGACCTTGTTCCCGTCGATGGGCGCGCCGGGCATCGCGGTCGCATCGGCCGTCGCAGGCTGGGTCAATGCGCTGATGCTGCTCGGCATGCTGATCCGGCGCGGCCATTGGGGCCGCGACGTGCCGCTCTTGAAACGCATTCCGCGGCTGGTGCTTTCGGCTGTTGTGATGGCCGTGGCGCTTTACTTCGCCGAGCATTATCTGGCCGCAAAGCTCGGGCCGGGCTCGCCGCTGGTGGTCAAGGCGACGACGCTGCTCGCGCTCGTCGGCGGGGGTGCCGCGCTCTACTTCATCACCGCCTTCGGTACGGGCGGCGCCGATTTCGGCATGATCCGGAGGAATATCGGGCGAAGCCATAACGGTTAGGCACTTCGGGGAGCTGACCCGAAACTCTGCGCCAACTGTTGAGCCGTTGACGCCAGGTCGTGTATTACCTCCGTCAGCGAGCCTGTTGGAGACCAGTTGAATGCAAACGCTGTCGCTTGACGATTTCGATGATGACAAACCGTGGCACGACGACACTCCCTTGCTGGAGGACATTTCCAACGGCGATCTTATAGCCGGCGTCCGGATTCAACGGTTGATCACTCGTGCCGACAAGCGCGGCGATCTTACGGTTCTGATATCGGCCCTGCTGGAGCCCATCACTCCGCCGCCGCATGTCTATCTGGTATCGGCCGAGCCGGGATCGATCAGGGCATGGGTCTATCACAGGCGGCAGTCCGACCGACTCGCCTATACAAACGGCGACATCAGGGTCGTACTCTACGATCTACGCGAGGATAGCCCCACATACCAAAAATTGGACATTCTCGACGTTGGCGCAGCAAACAAGGTCCTGCTGACAATTCCGCCATATGTCGTTCATGGGGTTCACAACCGTGGCAAGAGTACCGCGACATTCGTAAACATGCCGACGAACTTCTACGACCCTAAAAATCCGGACAAGTCGCGGATTCGCTTCGATCACCCGGGCATCCCGTACAGATTCGAATAAGGTGGCGATGTTTTCGGTCATCATGGCCACCTACAATCGCGGCAGGCACATTCTTCCGTCGATACAATCGGTGTTGCGCCAAACCTGCCAGGACTTCGAGCTGCTGGTTGTAGGCGATTGCTGCACGGACGAGACCGCGGACGTGGTACGGGCGCTTGCGTCTCCTCAAATCCGCTGGTCGAACCTTTCCGAGCGCGGCGGCAGCCAAGCCTTCCCCAACAATGCGGGCATCGAGATGTCGCGCGGGCAATACGTTGCCTATCTCGGTCATGACGATCTCTGGGCTCCGGACCATCTCGAGGCACTCGCCGATCTTTTCGGACGGGATCCGCGACCGGACTTTGTCGTAAGCGGCGCGATCTTTCATGGCCCCAGGGCAAGCAATTATCGGTGGGTGACTGGCATCTTCAGCGAACCGGACGCCGCTTTTAAGCACTTCTTTCCGCCTTCGAGTTTTGGTCACCGACGCGACGTTGTCGATCGAATAGGCAAATGGCGTTACCCCAAAGAGATCAATGCGCCCGTCGACGCGGATTTCATGCTGCGGGCGGCAAAGTCAGGCATGCATTTTGTCTCGACGCAGCGGATCACAGTGCAGAAATTCGCGGCCGGTCACCGCCATCTAAGTTATATGAGCCAAAGCTCTGACGAGCAGGAACGAATGGCCCGACGAATGGCCAGGCCAGGATTCGACGGCTATCTCGCCACCGAAGTGGCCAAGGCAAAGGCAGCCAACGCTTACATGGTCGTTGTCCACCCGGACTATGAGCGCTTTGAGAAGGGTCAACTCGCGACCCAGATCGCGACGAACAAGGGTATCGTCCGCCCGGATCTGCGCACCCTCAGACAGCGCGAGGTCATCAAGCAGGACAACTCGGCAAAGGCGCTCGACTGGTTTCCGCTCCAAACGGGCGGCGGCTGGACAATCTGGGTCGGCTGCAATCCGCGCCCAAAGCTGCTTGTGCCGTTCAAATATGCCGGCAAGGCGCGGACTCGCATGGACATCTGGCACCTTCACCGCGAGGCGTTGACCGGGCTCAAATTGTCTGCAAATGACGAACCGGTTGTGACAAGCATTTCCGAGGCGCGCCAGGAGGGCGATCTTTGGAACGCGCAAGCGACGTTTGAAACGGCGCTGCGAAAGGACGATCACACGATCCTGGAGCTTCACCTCACCAGATTGCAGAGACCCGCGGGACGCAACGGTATCGGCGTGGCCGACATCGAGGTGACGCCGCTCGGGTGGCGAAGCATTGTTGCAAAGGGAACGCAGATGCTCGCCAAGTTTCGTCCGGCCCGCTGATAATCTCTTGCCGCGTTTTTCGGCTTCGTCCATAAGCGCGCCGTCGCAAGACTTTCGCCGCGCGCGGTTTCCAGCCGCGTGATTGGCTCCAAAAAGTCTGCAACTTTTTGGAATCACGCTTTTACGGCCCTCCACAAGCCATGGGGAATTCATGTCCGCCTTCAAGCCACTCGTCTTTTCGGGCGTCCAGCCGACCGGCAATCTGCATCTCGGCAATTATCTCGGCGCCATCAAGAAATTCGTCGCTCTCCAGGAACAGTCCGACTGCATCTATTGTGTCGTCGACCTGCATTCGCTGACGGCGCAGCTCGTGCATCAGGATCTCGGCGATCAGACGCGCTCGATCACCGCCGCGTTTCTCGCCTCCGGCATCGACCCCAAGAAGCACATCGTCTTCAACCAGTCACGGGTCATGCAGCACGCCGAGCTCGCCTGGATCTTCAACTGCGTGGCGCGCATCGGCTGGATGTACCGCATGACGCAGTTCAAGGACAAAGCCGGCAAGGACCGCGAGAACGCCTCGCTCGGCCTGCTCGCCTATCCGAGCCTGATGGCCGCCGACATCCTGCTCTACCGCGCCACCCATGTGCCGGTGGGCGAGGACCAGAAGCAGCATCTGGAGCTGACCCGCGACATCGCGCAAAAATTCAACAACGACTTCTCCGAGCGCATTGCGGCGCTCGGCGTCGGCGTCGAGATGCAGGTCGGCGAGGAGACGGTGAACGGCTATTTCCCGATCACCGAGCCGGTGATCGGCGGTCCGGCGGCGCGCATCATGAGCCTGCGTGACGGCTCGAAGAAGATGTCGAAGTCCGACCCGTCGGACCTGTCGCGCATCAACCTGACGGACGATGCCGACACCATCTCGAAGAAGATCCGCAAGGCCAAGACCGATCCGGAGGCCCTGCCGAGCGAGGTCGACGGGCTGGAAAGCCGGCCTGAAGCCGAAAACCTGGTCGGCATCTATGCCGGGCTCGCCGAAATCTCGAAGGCCGACGTGCTGAAGGAATATGGCGGGCAGCAGTTTTCCGTGTTCAAGCCGGCGCTCGCCGACCTTGCGGTCGAAAAGCTCGCGCCGATCGCTTCAGAAATGCGCCGCATCGAGGGCGACCGCGCCTATGTCGACGCCGTGCTGAAGGATGGCGGCGAGCGCGCCCGCGCGATCGCCGAAGGCACGATGAAGACGGTGCGCGACATCATCGGCCTGCTGCAGGATTGATCGATCCTGCTTGCTAACTTCCGTCACCATGCCGCCGGCGGCTTGCCGCCGGTCAGTGGCGGTGGCAGATTGCGGCCGAATTGATACCGGGCAGATAGACATGGTCTCCAAACGCCTCAGCCGTGAAGCCGGCCATCGCCGCAAGTTCCTGGCGATCATCGACGACACGCCGGAATGCGAGCGCGCCGTCGCCTATGCCTCGAAGCGGGCGCAAAGCACCAGCGGCGTGCTGGTGCTGCTCTATGTGATCGAGCCCGACGATTTCCAGCACTGGCTGGGGGTCGAGAAGATCATGCGCGAGGAGGCGAACGCGACCGCACGCGCGGCGCTCGACAGCTACGCCAACAAGGTGCGCCAGAAGGTCGGCATCGAGCCGGAGCTGGTGGTGCGCGAGGGCAAGCCGACCGAAGAGATCCACAAGCTGATCGAGGAAGACCAGGACATCGCCATCCTAGTGCTGGCGGCCGGCGCCGGCAAGGAAGGCCCGGGGCCGCTGGTGAGCGCCGTGGCCGGCCGAGGCGCCGCCTTCCCCATCCCGGTCACCGTGGTGCCGCAGAACCTCTCCGACGAGGAAATCGAGAGCCTGGCCTGACCGGCTGCGGTTCCGAGGCAAGCACTCATTTCCCAGAACACATATTGGTGCGGCCGCATCCATATTGCGGCCCCTTGGCCTGGCTTTGCAGCGCGCCATTTTGGAATCGTCAGGCAGGCGATATTCCAATGGAGGGCCGATGGCCAAACTGAAGCGCGGGGCAAGCCGAAGCAAAAAGTCGACACGTCAAAGCGAGGCGACCGGACCATCGGTGCAGCCCCGCTCGCAGGCAGCGCGATCCCAGGAAAGAGCCCGGCAGACGCCTCATGCGCAGCAGGAGCGCAAGCGCCGCGTGCTCGCCAAGGGCCATCCGGCCATGGTGGACAGCATTGCCAGCGCGGTTACCGTGAAGAATCTCGATCTCTATTATGTCGTCGCTTCCGACGCGCAGATTCCCCTGAAAGGCGAGCACGGCTTCGGGCTTTATTTCCACGACTGCCGCTTCCTCGGCGGCTACGAGATGACATTGGGCGGCTTGCCCCCGATCGTGCTGGCTTCGACCGCGCAAAAGGGTTACGCCGCGCTTTTCGAATTGGCCAATCCCGACCTCCATTGCGATGGAGCGCGACTGATCCCCAAGGACGAGCTCGGCATCCGCTGGGAGCGCATTCTCGATGCGGGGCGAACATGCGTGCGGGAGGTTCTGACCATCCAGAATTTCGGCAACGAGTCGCATGGCTTTCCGCTAGCCCTGCATTTCGGCGCCGGTTTCGAGGACATTTTCAATGTGCGCGGGCTGGTGCCGAAATATCTCGGCAGGTCCGAGCGGCCCGTCTGGCGGGAGGGCAGGCTGCATTTTGCCTATCACGGCGCCGATCACGTTCGCAGAACGGCAACAATCGTCTTCTCGCCGGCACCCGATGCCATGCACAAGACGACGGCCGAGTTCCGGTTCGATGTACCGTCGGGCGAAAAGCGCACCATCGCAATCACCATAGAACTGAAGGAACTGCCCGAAGGGCCAGAAGCCGAGCAGTTGAGCCAACTCCCGACGTTTGCTCTCGACGGTTTTGCCGGGAAGGTTCAGGCGGACACCGAAGAATGGCTGGAGCGACATACGAAATTCGACAGCGACAGCCTGCTGCTCAACAGCATCATGGACCGCTCGCTGCGCGACCTCGCGGTGCTCAGATCGGATTTAGGCAACAGGGAGTATTTCGCGGCCGGCGTGCCGTGGTTCGTTGCCCTTTTCGGGCGAGACAGTCTGGTCGTCGCACATGAGATGCTCGCCTTTCAGCCGGAGATCGCCGCCCAGACGCTGCGCCTTCTTGCCAGCTATCAGGGACGTCGAACGGATCGATGGCGAGAGGAGCAGCCGGGCAAGATCCTGCATGAGCTGCGCGTCGGCGAGCTCGCTCGCGCAGGCAATGTTCCGCATGCCAGGTTCTACTGCACGGTGGACGCGACTCCGCTCTTCCTGCTGCTTCTCGGCCGCTATGTTGCGTGGACAGGCGACGTGGGACTCTTCCGCGAACTGCAGGAGCCGGTGGAACGGGCTTTGGGCTGGATCGCCAAGGCCGGAGACAATCATGGCGAAGGCTATTTCAAATATCGGACCGTATCGGAGAGCGGCCTCGTCAACCAGGGATGGAAGGATTCGGCCGATGCGATCGTCAGGACCGACGGCAGCATCGCCAAGCCGCCGATCGCGCTTGTCGAGGCGCAAGGCTATGTCTTTGCCGCCAAACATGCCGTCGCCGACCTTTACGAACGCATTGGCGAGCGCGATCGCGCCAAAGAGCTTTGCGGCGAGGCCGAACGGCTTCGAACACGGTTCAACCACGACTTCTGGTGCGAGGACCTGGGCGCCTTTGCGCTGGCGCTCGAAGCGCGAGGCCGCCAGGTCGCGGTGGTTTCTTCGAACCCGGGGCATGCGTTATGGACCGGCATCGCGGACCATGGCAAGGGCCGCCGAACGGTGCGGCGGCTGATGCAGGACGACATGTTCAACGGTTGGGGCGTGCGCACGCTTTCGACCGTGGAGCGGCGCTACAACCCCGTGGGATACCACCTCGGAACCGTCTGGCCGCACGACAACGCGCTGCTGGCGGCCGGCTGCCGACGGTATGGCGAGGACGACGCGGCGCTGCGGATCTTCACCGCCATCGCCGAGGCGGCCATGCACTTCCGGCATCATAGGCTGCCCGAGGCGATGGCAGGCTTCCCGCGCAAGGATTTTCAGGTGCCAGTGCACTATCCCGTGGCCTGTCACCCGCAGGCCTGGGTGGCGGGCGCGGTGCCATTCATGGTGACCACCTGCCTCGGCCTGGAACCTGATGCCTCCGCAGGCAAGCTTCGGATCGTGCGGCCGCGGCTTCCCGATTTCGTCAACCGCATCGAGCTTCGCGGACTGCGGGTCGGGGAGGCAAGTGCCGATCTCGAATTCAGGCGGACGGCCGACGGAGCCGAGGTGAACATTCAGAGGACGAATGGACAACTCAGCGTGGAAGTCGGAGGATAAGGCCTGGCTTGGCCGAAGCGCTCCGACCGGGCAAAAACATTCCGCCAGCCAGCCATACGGGCGACGCGTTTCGCTTGAATGTCCAGCCAATAGAGCCTATTTAGAACTATTCCAAACTATCGGCCCGGGAAGGGCCTGGAGATACCCTCATGTTCATCCAGACCGAATCGACGCCGAACCCGGCGACGTTGAAGTTCCTGCCCGGCAAGGAAGTGTTGCGCGAAGGCACCGCCGATTTCCGCGACGCCGATGCGGCCGCCCAGGCCTCGCCGCTGGCCGGCCGGCTGTTCGAGATCCCCGGCGTCACCGGAGTCTTCTTCGGCTACGACTTCATCACCGTGACCAAGGACGGTCCCGACTGGCAGCACCTGAAGCCGGCGATCCTCGGTGCCATCATGGAGCACTTCATGTCCGGCGCGCCGGTCATGGTGTCGGCCGGCCCCGCCACCGAGACCAGTCAGACCGGCGAGTTCTACGACAAGGCCGACGAGGAGTTGGTGCTGACCATCAAGGAGCTGCTCGACACCAGGGTGCGCCCGGCGGTCGCGCAGGACGGCGGCGACATCACCTTCCGCGGCTTCGAGAACGGCACCGTGTTCCTGCACATGAAGGGCGCCTGCGCCGGCTGCCCGTCTTCGACGGCGACGCTGAAGCACGGCATCCAGAACCTGCTTCGCCATTTCGTACCGGAGGTTCAGCACGTCGAGCAGGTCGCCTGATCTTCCGGCGGCGGCGCCACAAGCAAACAAAAACACAAAAACAAAAAACCGGGCCCCAACAGCCCGGTTTTCTGTCTGTGGACGTCTTGTTGTTGCCTAGACGGTCCGCGCACGAAAGCTTTTGGCCGCGGCCATCGTGATCACATCACGATGACCTTGGCGCCGACCGAGGTGCGGTCGTAGAGATCGATAATGTCCTGGTTCATCAGGCGGATGCAGCCCGACGACATCGCCTTGCCGATCGAGAACCATTCCGGGCTGCCATGCAGGCGATAGCCCATGTCGCCGCCCTTGTTGAAGAGATACATGGCGCGCGCGCCGAGCGGGTTCTTCAGGCCTGGCTCCATGCCGCCGGCGAATTTGGCGAGCTCGGGCTGGCGCTTGATCATCGGCGCCGGCGGCGTCCAGGTCGGCCATTCGCGCTTCAGCGCGATATGGGCGGTGCCGTGCCACTCGAACCCCTCGCGACCGACGCCGATGCCGTAGCGCATCGCCATGCCGTCGCCCTCGATGAAGTAGAGGAACTTGTTCTGCGTGTCGATGATGATGGTGCCCGGCTTCTCCGGGGAGTCGTACCGCACTTCCTGCCGGTGGAAGCGGGCGGGAACCTTCTCGATCGGGATGCGCGGCAGCTGATAGCCGGCATCGGTCATCGCGCCATAGTTGTTGGTGAACAATTGCCCGCCGATGGTGCTGCACCCGCTGACCGCGGTCGAGAGCGCAAGAGCGGCGAGGATTGCAAGTGACTTCCAGCGCATGAATAGGTCTGACGCCCCGCCTCAATATCAGCGGCACGAGTCGGCCGCTTTCTCGCCATCATTCATGCTGGCATTTCTTTTGCTTGCCAAGCGCGCACTGCCTATATGCAAGACCTTCCCTGCCGGTAAGTGCCGAACTGCGGCATTTCGGCAACAGGGCTCGCAGGATTGTGAAGCAAAATCAATGGGGCGACTGGAATAGCCGCCAGAGATGAAGGAGAGCGCCATGAATGTCGGTGATGCCGCCGAACGTTCCGGCCTGCCGGCCAAGACCATCCGCTACTATGAGGAGATCGGCCTGATCCGGCCAGCTCGGGCCGATAACGGCTACCGCGACTACTCGCGCGACGACGTGCACCGGCTGGCTTTCCTGCGCCGCGCGCGCAATCTCGGCTTTTCAATCGATGATTGCAGGCAGCTGATGGCGCTCTACCAGGACCGCGACCGCGCCAGCCACGACGTGCGCGAAATCGCCAGCGCCCATGTCAGGGCGATCGAGGAGAAGGTGCGCGAATTGCAGTCGATGCGCGCGACGCTGCAGAAGCTGATCCACGCCTGCCACGGCGACGAGCGGCCGGACTGTCCGATCCTGGATGATATGGCGGGCGTGGCCTGAATGGCATCGTACCGGACCTAGACAATTGTCAGATCCCTATCTTAGCTCACGAGCCAGCAACACTTAACGGCAAGGAGCACCACACCATGAAGGGATATTGGCTCATCATTGGCACCGAGATCTCGGATCAGCAAGCGCAAGCTGAATATGGACGGTTGTGGAAACCCATAGGCGAGAAGTATCAAGCGCGCCTCAGTTCCATGAAAAACCCGCCCTTGCTGATGGAGGCGCGCGATGCCCGCCGGGTAATCGTCGTCGAATTCCCGACGTTGGAGATCGCCAAGGCTTGCTATGCCGACCCGGCCTATGACGAAGCCAAGCGGCTTGCGCTGCAGGCGTCGAACCGTGTTCTGCTCATCTTGGAAGGGGAACTCGGGTAGGGTTTGTCAAACATACAATCGCCGGGGACGACGGGGTTCAAACCGTGAACAAAATCTGGCATGGTGCCGGCCATGCCACTCGTTTCCCCGATTCCCCTCAACCCGCTGATCGACGGCCGCCAATCCGAGCGCGCCATGCTGGTGCGGCGCGGCGTGCAGCGGCTGCTCACCGAGATGGGCGCGCACGTGCTGCCGGAGTTGTCCTTGGCCACCGGCCGGCGCGCCGATCTCGTCGCGCTGACCCGGCATGGCGACATCTGGATCATCGAGATCAAATCCTCGATCGAGGATTTTCGGGTCGACCGCAAATGGCCGGACTACCGCCTGCATTCGGACCGCTTCTTCTTCGCCACGCATCCCGGCGTGCCGCAGGAGATCTTTCCCGAGGAATGCGGCTTCATCCTCTCCGACGGCTATGGCGCCGAGATCCTGCGCGAGGCGCCGGAGCACCGGATGGCGGCCGCGACGCGCAAGGCGCTGATGCTGAGAATCGCCCGCGCCGGCGCGGCGCGGCTGCTGGCGGCGGAGCTTGCCGGCGTGGCGGTGGCGGCACTGGATGGCGAGAGCGAGTAGATACTCGTCGCAACGCGTGAGGCCGGTGTGTTGCCGCCGGCATCGGGCCGGGCTCAAGCCACCCCCATGCGCAAGGCCGGCGAGAATTTTTCGTTCCGCGCCGATGATTTCCACTGATCGAGATTGTCTTCACCAACAGGCGCGTCCGGCTGATCGGCCGCCTGGAAAAGAGGTGATGCATGAAATCGTTGCAAAATCAGAACGTCGTCGTCGTCGGAGGCAGCCGTGGTGTCGGTCGCTCGATCGTGGAAGCAGCGCTTGGCGAGGGGGCGACCGTGCTTGCCGTCGCCCGCGGCGCCGCCGACCTGAAGCAGCTCGCCTGGGAACGCCCGGGCTTGAGGACCCTTAGCATGGACGCGACGGCGGAGACCGCGCCGCAAGCGGTTTTCGATGCGCTTGCGCCGGACGTGCTGGTGGTCTGCGCGGGCGCGCTCGCCCCTTCCGCGCCGATACAGGAGCAGAGCTGGGAGGTGTTCTCGGCGAACTGGGAAATGGACGTCAAGGCGTCGTTCCTGTTCTGCCGGGAAGCCCTACAGGGTCGGCTCAAAGCAGGCAGCCGGGTGCTGCTGATCGCCAGCGGCGCCGCCATCAGCGGAGGACCGCCGAATTCCGGCGGCTATTCCGGCGCCAAACGCATGCAGATATTCCTGGCCGGACATTGCCAGAAGGAATCGGACCGGCTGGGCCTCGGCCTGCGCTTCATGGCGCTTTCGCCGGCCCGCATCATGCCGGGCACCGGGGTCGGCGATCACGGCATCGACGGCATTGCGGCCTATATGGGCATCCGTCCGGCCGACTTCCTGGCCAGCATGAGCGACATGCAGACGCCGGCCGATGTCGGACGGGCGGTGGTCCAGCTCGCAACCGGGAAGCCGCAAGGCAGTTCCTTCACCGTGAGCGGCAGCGGTCTTGCGGCGGCGGCATGAGGCGCGCAGGATGCCGGCCGAAATCAGCGCCCCGGGCCCAACATGACTGACGCTCCCGGCCCTATCGAACCTTTGGGCCGGCCAGGCCAGCCGGGCCTCGACCGGCTGGCCTTCGAGCGCCTGACGGTCGCCCACCGCCGCGAGCTTAAGCTCCATTGCTACCGGATGATGGGCTCGCTCAACGAGGCGGACGATCTCGTCCAGGAGACGTTCCTCAAGGCCTGGCGCGCGCGGTCGCAATTCGACGGACGGGGCTCGGCGCGCGGCTGGCTCTACAGCATCGCCACCAACAGCTGCCTCAATGCGATCAAGGCGCGGTCGTCGGCGCGGCGCATTCTCGAGCAACCCGAGCGGCCGCCTACCGAAGGAGGAGCGACCGGCGGGCCGGCCGCCGAACTCGCCTGGCTGGAGCCGTATCCGGACGCGGAACTGCCTGACATTGCCGACGACAGGCCGGGGCCGGAGGCGCGTTACGAGACCCGCGACGCCGTGCGGCTCGCCTTCGTGGCGGCGATCCAGCTGTTGCCGCCGAGGCAGCGCGCCGCCCTCTTGCTTTGCGATGTGCTCGGATGGTCCGCCATCGAGACCGCGCAATTGCTGGGTGGATCGACCGCCTCGATCAATAGCGCCTTGCAGCGGGCCCGCGCGACGCTGGGCGGACACCACTCCCAGGGGCTCCCGGCGCAGCGATCCCAGCCCAGCCCGGACGAAGGGTTGCTGCTCGAACGCTATATGCGGGCCTGGCAGGCCGACAATCTGGACGGGCTCGTCGACCTGCTGCGCGAGGACGCCATCTACCACATGCCGCCATGGCGCGAATGGTACCGCGGGCGCCCGGCAATCGGCGCTTTCCTGGGAAGCGTCTGGGGCAATTTTGCCGGCTATCGCGCGGTGGCCATCAGGGCCAACACCCAGCCCGCCGTGGGCGTCTACGCGCTCGGCCGCCAGGATTTCGCGTGGCGGCCCCATTCGCTGCATGTCATTGAACCCGTCGACGGCAAAATCGCCTCGCTGACGATCTATGTCCCGCCGCTCGGCCCCGCTTTGTTTGCGGCCTTCGGCCTGCCGCCGGAGCCTCGCGCCTCGAGGGATTAGCCCAGGTCTTCCTCCACCCCGCCAGCCGCCGGCGCCATGAGCAGCACGGCAGCGCCGAGCAGCGCCGCGACCAGCGAGCCCGCGAGGATGCCGACCTTCACCGCGTCCTGAAGCGCTGGATCGCCGGCGAAGGCGAGCAGGCCGATGAACAGGCTCATCGTGAAGCCGATGCCGCAGAGCAGCGAGATGCCGAGCATATGCAGCCAACCGGCATTGACCGGCAGATCGGCGAGGCCTAGCCGGATGGCGATGACCGAGGAGCCGAAGACGCCGACCAGCTTGCCAAGCACCAGGCCGGCTGCGACGCCGAGCGTCAGCGGCTCGACCAGCCCGGCGAGGCTCAAGCCGCCGAGCGAGACGCCGGCATTGGCGAAGCCGAAGATCGGGATGACGATGAACGGCACGAGCTTGTGCAGGCCGTGTTCCAGTCGGTGCAGCGGCGACTGCTCGAGATCGTGGCCGATGCCGGGTGAACGCTCGAGCGGAATGGTGAGCGCCAGCGCCACGCCGGCGAGCGTGGCGTGCACGCCCGACTTCAGCACCAGCACCCAAAGCACCGCGCCGATCACGAGATAGGGCAACAGGTTCATCACCCGCATGCGGTTGAGCACGACCAGCACGGCGATGGCCGCGAAGGCCGCCGCCAGATAGGCGAGCGACAGGCCGCCGGTGTAGAACAGCGCGATGATGATGACGGCGCCAAGATCATCGATGATGGCCAAAGCGGTGAGGAACACCTTCAGCGAGGCCGGTACCCGTCTGCCGAGCAGCGAGAGCACGCCCAGCGCAAACGCGATGTCGGTGGCGGTCGGGATCGCCCATCCGGACAGCGCGGCCTGATTGTTCCGGTTGATCAAGACATAGACCAGCGCCGGAACCAGCATGCCGCCAGCAGCGGCAATGCCCGGCAGCACGCGGCGCGGCCAGGTCGAAAGCTGGCCGTCCAGCATCTCGCGCTTGATCTCCAGCCCGACCAGCAGGAAGAACACCGCCATCAGCCCGTCATTGATCCAGTGCGCGACGCTGAGCGGCCCGAGATAGGCGTGGAGGGCCGCAAAGTAAGTGTCGGCGAGCGGCGAGTTGGCGACGATGAGCGCCAGCGCCGCTGCCGCCATCAGGATGATGCCGCCCGCCGCCTCGCCGTCGAGGAATTCGCGAAGGATCGATTTCGGCCGCGGCTGGTCGTCCATGTCGCCTCCTTCATGCCGACTGTCGGCCGACTCCGTTGGCGATGATGCTCAAACTTGGACGGCCGGGCAAGCATCGGAGGGCAATCGCCTCCGCTTGAATTCGTCCCATCTTCCCTTCCCTACGCCGGCGCCGCCCCTCACCTGCCTGCCGGCATCCTCTCCCCGTATAGTGACGGGCAGAGAGGCAACGTCATCGGTGATTTCGCCAATCGCCAGCGTTGCAAGAAGAGTGCGGAGGTCGCGGTCAGCCCCTTCTCCCCGTCGGAGAAGTGCCCGGTCCACCCTCCGCAGCTGCTGCGGAGGACGGGCAGGGCGATGAGGGGCAGCGCTGACTTCGACAATTGGTAGTCTTCAAGTTCGGACTGCCATTGGCACCAGGCACCGCCCGCACGTTTAAGCAGGTCAGCGCGGCGCGCGCTTGGCCAGAATCCGCTGCAAGGTGCGGCGGTGCATGTTGAGCCGGCGCGCGGTCTCGGAAACGTTGCGGTCGCACATTTCGTAGACGCGCTGGATGTGCTCCCAGCGCACGCGGTCGGCCGACATCGGGTTTTCGGGCGGCGCTGCCCGCTCGCCCGCGGTGCGGGTAAGTGCCGCGAAGACATCGTCGGCGTCGGCCGGCTTCGACAGGTAGTCGACGGCGCCGAGCTTCACCGCCGTCACCGCGGTGGCGATGTTGCCGTAGCCGGTCAGGATGATGGTGCGGGAATCGTCGCGCTTCTCGCGGATGGCGGCGACCACATCGAGGCCGTTGCCGTCGCCCAGCCGCATGTCGACCACCGCATAGGCCGGCGGATGGGCGCGCGCCTTGGCGACAGCCTCCTCCACGCTTTCCGCCGTCTCGACCGCGAAGCCCCTGGTTTCCATGGCGCGGGCAAGCCGGGTGAGGAACGGCTTGTCGTCATCGACGATCAGCAGCGAGGTGTCCTCGCCTTCGACCATTGCGCCAGTGGTTTCGTCTGCGCTCATCTCATCAGCATCCTACTGCCTTACTTTTACGCAGATACAATTCTGCAACAGCAATGTCCAATTTTTCAGCCGGCAACAGAGCTGCCATGCGGTAAACGCAAGGCTCAGGCGTTGTCGAACATGGTTCCGGACAACTGCTCGGGATTGAGGAAGACCCCGCGCGGCCAGGTGATCTGCACCACCGCGCCCTCGCCGAGCCCGCTCGAATTGCGAAAATCGATCGTGGCGCCCGAGCGCTCCAGCAAGGTCTTGGCGATGAAAAGCCCGAGCCCGAGGCCGCCGCCGGCCTCGGTGCCCTGGCGCGTCGACATATAGGGCTCGCCGATGCGGTCGATGATCTCCGGCGGAAAGCCCGGTCCGTCGTCGATAATGGAGAAGGAAACCTCCTCATTGTCCCAGTTCCAGCTGACGGTGACCGTGTTCTTGGCGAAGTCGACGGCGTTCTCGACCAGATTGCCGAGCCCGTAGATGACGCCTGGGCTGCGCTGCCCGACCGGCTCCGGGCCGATGCGCTCGCCGGGGCGCAGCCGGATCGAGATGCCGAAGTCGCGGTGCGGCGCCGTCACTTCCTCGACCAGCGAGGTCAGCGGCAGGCGCGAAAGATGCGCCTCGCCTTCCGAGGACAGGCTGGTCAGCCGCTTCAGGATCTCGCGGCAACGCTCGCTTTGCGAGCGCAGCAGCTTCACGTCCTCGCTGAATTTCGGATCCTCGCCCAGCGCCTTTTCCATTTCCTTGGCGACGACGGTTATGGTGGCCAAAGGCGTGCCGAGCTCATGCGCGGCGGCCGCCGCGAGACCGTCCAGCGCGGAAAGATGCTGCTCGCGCTGCAGCACCAGCTCGGTGGCGGCGAGCGCGTTGGCGAGCAGGCGCGCCTCCGCCGCGACGCGGAAGGCGTATATCGCGGTGAAGGCGATCGAGGCGAACACCGCCATCCACATGCCGGCTACATAGATGAAGGGCATCGGCAGCGGCGCGTCCTCGTACCAGGGCAGCGGCAGATGGAAGAACACAAGCAGCGTGGCCGCCACGATGACCAGCGCGCCGAGCACCGCCGTGAGGCGCAGCGGCAACGACGCGGCGGAGATGACGACCGGCACCGAGAGCAGGACCGAGAACGGATTGGTCAGACCGCCGGTCATGTAGAGCAGGCCGGCGAGCTGCAGGCTGTCGATGGTCAGGATAACGAAGGCCGACAGCGGGGTGAGCCGGTGTGCGGCCGGATAGCGGAAGGTGAGCCAGAGGTTCATCCAGGCCGAGCAGGCGATGAGCCCGAAGCACATCGAGACCGGCAGCGGGAATTTCAGCCCATAGGCCACGACCAGCACCGCGACGCTCTGGCCGACGATGGCCAGCCAGCGCAGGCGGATCAGCGTGTTGAGCCGCAGCCGCTGGCTCTGCTGGGAATCGGGCGGGCGCAGAATGTTGATCATCGCCAAGAATTACAGCCGTAAGCGCGGAAACGATAGAGCATGGCTTCTTTCAGGTCCCACGCGGCTTGGCACGGCTGGTGGCGGCGGCAAGGAGCGGGTTTTCCGGCCAGACATGCTTGGGATAGCGGCCGCGCATGTCGGTGCGCACATCGGCCCATGAACCGCGCCAGAAGCCGGGAAGATCGCGCGTCGTCTGGATCGGACGATGCGCCGGCGACAGCAGCTCCAGCGTCAGCGGCACGGTCCCGTTCGCGATCGCCGGATGGCGGTCGAGGCCGAACAGCTCCTGCACGCGGACCGCAAGCACTGGCCATTCGCCGTCATAGCGGATCGGCACATGGCTGCCCGAGGGCGCGTCGAAATGGGTCGGCGCCAGCGCGTCGACCTTGCGCTGCAGGTCGTGCGGGACCAGCGACATCAGCCCAGCCGCAAGCATCCCCGGCTTGATCGCCGCGAAAGAAGCATCGCCCGCAAGGAAAGGCAGCAGCCAGCCGTCGAGGCGCTCGAGTAGCGCCTGATCCGAGACATCCGGCCAGGGGGCGCCTAGGCCGCGGTTGAGCCAACCCAGTCGCTGGCGCAGCGTCTCTGCCTCCTTGCCCCAGTCGAGCAGTGACAGGCCGTGCTCGCGCAGTGCGTCGAGGATGGCGAGGTCGGCATCGGCGCCCGAGGGCGCCGGCAGCATGCGCTCGGCAAGCGTGATGGCGCCAAGCCGCGCGGTCTCGCGCACGCGCACCGCGCGCCGCTCGCGGTCGAAGCTGGCTTCACGCTTCGTCTCGATGCGGTCGGCAAGGTTCGCGCGGATGTCGGCCTCGTCGACGGGAGCAGCAGCGGTGATGCGGGCATTTTGCGCCTTGCCTTGCAGGTCGGCGACGACCAGCCAGGTCTCGCCGGCCAGCGGATCGGCGGCATCGACCATGGCGCCTGAACCGTTGGCGAGCACGAAGCGGCCGCGCTCGCCGCGCGCCCTCGCGACACGGTCCGGCCAGGCGTGGATGAGGAGGGAGCCGGCGCTACCCTCCCCCTTGTGGGGAGGGTCGATCCGCGCAGCGGATCGGGGTGGGGTCGGTTCGGGCACGCGGCCGGCGACCCCACCCCGTCGATCGCGCTGAGCGTTGCTCAGCGCACTCGCCGACCCTCCCCTCGAGGGGGAGGGTGAGACCAGGCGCTCGGCAAGCTGCCGGGCTGCATTGGCGCGCGAGGATTTTTCAGTGCGAAAGCGCATCAGCCGCCGTTCCAAATCGGCGCTGTCGCCGCCAAGCCCGCGCTCCGTCAGCAGCACAGCGAGCGTCGCGGCTTCGAGCGCCCGGCCGTTCCTTGCCGCTTCCGCCACCATATGCGCAAGCCGCACCGGCAGCGCCAGCTTGCGCATCGCCGCGCCCGCCTCGGTCAGCCGGCCAGCGTCATCGATGGCGTGCAACGCGCTGAGCAGAACGCGCGCTTCATTGAGGGCCGGCGCCGGCGGCGGATCGAGGAAGGCCAGGCTCGTCGGATCGGCAACGCCAAAGGCGGCGCAGTCGAGCAGCAGGCCGGAAAGGTCGGCCTCGAGGATTTCCGGCGGCGTGAAGGCGGGCAGTGCCGCCGTCTGCTCGGCGCGCCACAGCCGCATCGCAACGCCGGCTTGCGTGCGCCCGGCACGGCCGGCGCGCTGATCGGCGGAAGCCTTGCTGACGCGCACCGTCTCCAGCCTTGTCAGGCCGCTTGCCGGCTCGTAGCGCGGCAGCCGCGACAGGCCGGAATCGATGACGACGCGCACACCGTCGATGGTGATCGAGGTCTCGGCGATCGACGTCGCCAGCACCACCTTGCGGCGGCCGGGCGGCGCCGGCCTGATTGCCGCGTCCTGCGTCCTGTTGTCCAATAGGCCGTAGAGCGGAACGACATCGGTATCGGCGGCGACATTGCCCTGAAGCCGCTCGGCCGTGCGCTCGATCTCACGCTGTCCGGGCAGGAAGGCGAGCACGCTGCCCTGCTCGGCGGCGAGAGCGGAACGGACCGCCTTGGCCATCGCGTCCTCGACGGCCACGCCGGCCGGACGCTCGTCGTAGCGGATGTCGACCGGGAAGGCGCGGCCCTCGCTTTCGATGACCGGCGCTCCGGAAAGCAGCCTGGCGACGCGCGCGCCGTCGAGCGTCGCCGACATGACCAGCAGGCGCAGCTCCGGCCGCAGCGCGCCCTGCACGTCGAGCGCCAGGGCGAGGCCGAAATCGCCGTCGAGCGAGCGCTCGTGGAATTCGTCGAAGATCACCGTCGAGACGCCGGGCAGCTCCGGATCGTCGAGGATCATGCGGGACAACACGCCTTCCGTGACGACGAGGATTTTTGTCCGCGCCGAAGTACGGTTCTCCATGCGCATGGCGTAGCCGACGGTGCCGCCGGGCTCCTCGCCGAGCAGCTCCGCCATGCGGCGCGCGGCAGCGCGGGCGGCGAGCC
>NZ_LPVS01000097.1:0-18622 GCF_014843905.1 Mesorhizobium silamurunense
ATCTCTACCTCACCACACGCGCCCATCCCGCGCAGCGGGTTCGTTCTTCGGGGTAGCCTGCTAAGGAGCAAACGATGGCCCAAGGTAAATTGGGGCATTCGGTCCAAATTGCGGGTTCTCGTTGGATCTGCGCGACGCGCACTGAAGGAGGGGCGAATTTCTGCAGACGCTCATTCCGAATCACCGAGCACACAAGCGCTAGCCGAAACCTGGTTACGGCTTGGCTCCCTTCTTTATCAACATGTTGCGCATCTTGATGGTGATACCCTCAGGCTGAATCGCAGTGAACTGTGAGGCGAGCCCGTACCTCTCCCACTCGGGCCCGAAGCCCGCCATCACCGGACCGAGACAAAAGGTAAACCGCTTCGGATTCTTGGCGACACCGGGCTCGCACTGGTTGGTGATGTAGCAATGTGGTGCCTGATTGGTCGGGACGTTGTCGGCCGAATAGATCAGCTTGTCGTCGCAGGTGACCCGGATCCAGCCCGTCCTGTCGGCCGCCCATCGGATCTTCATGGAAAAGGCCACCCACGAACCGAAGCGCGCCGGCGGCTGGCACTCGTTGCCGAGGAAGGTAACGCCTTTGGTTGCGTCCGCTTTCAGCATGTAAAGAAAGTTGTGAATGAACGGCCCCTCCCAACTGGCGATACGAAGGCGGCTGTCCAATGCGCCCGGCAGGAAGCCTATGGCATGGTCGTTGTAGAAGCCGGGGTAGTTGAACGACGGATCGATCCATAGATCGAAGCGATACTCCATGCTCTCGCCTGTTTTGCCGTCCGGGCCTATCAGCGTGGAGCGTATGTTGCCGTTGTGGCAGTCGTTCTCGCCACGGCCGTCGCCGTAGTCCACGCTGCTGCATTTCCGGTCGAATATCTGGAAAGTGGTGATGCTGCCCTTCGTCACCGGCCTCAAGGGGCCGTTGAGCCCATTGTTCTTGAAACCGGCAGGAAACTTATCGGCCAGTGCGGAACTTGCAAAAAGCGCCGCCGCCAACGTCACAAACAGGAGAATGCACAGTTTCATGCTCCCCTCCCCGAATACTGACAGGGGAGGCTATCAGCGAGGTGCCGGCCAGGCAATCAAGCGGCTACCGTCGCTGTTGAACTCCTCGTATGACTTGCCATGCGACTCGGCTCCTGGCTGACAAGCTAATGCTGTTTCGTCACAAGTTGACGCACAAAGGCCAACGCTTGGCGTTTGCAACCGCTGCGCACCATCCATCCAAGAACTTCCAGCGGATTTTCGAGAACGGCGTTTTCCGGAAGCGCTTTTATTTCGATCAAAACCGATGTCTTGTTGGTCTCGACGATGAAGGATTTTACGTCGGCGGGAATAGGGTGAGGAAGAGAGTAAGTGGGCTTGCCGGCGCTCCAGACCAAGCCGTTAAACGACTGTCCACTGCCAAGGCGAACCGAGAACACCGCGCGCTCACCGATTCCGCGACGCGCCAGAACCACTTCGCCATTGCGGATGCAGCCGGGAGCGGATTCTTCGATGGAAATCGCCCAAGGATCGTCAAGTCCAGTCGGTTTGGACTGGTCGGCGGTGGTGCGCGCGCTCCCGATGGACTCGGTCCTCCGGCGCTCGTTCGTCAAAAGGCTCGCTATCAGGGCCAGGCTTGAAGGCCCTGCCTGACCGTCGCTGGCCCGCTGCGGACTGTCGGATGTCAGGGCATCCTCAGTGACCACCAAGGCTGCGGGACCTGAAATGGGATTCACGCTGCCGTCCTCGCCGAGCAAGGTGACGACCGCACCAGCTGGCACGTTGATGACGTCACTTGGCATAAAGATCTTGCCTGGCGGCAGTTCATCCACCACCGGCTCAGTTGACAGGACCACATACTGGCTGCCGGCCACCGCGCCTTGCGCCGTGACAAGAACGGCCGCGGCAAGGGCCAGAGAGGCGATTTGGGCGATCGGACGCATGAGGCTCATGTCATGATGGCCTATTTGCTGGCAAGATGAATGTCTGGCCGGAAGTGTCCGCTTGCAAGGCGGCCATGGTGAAAAGCGATCAGGGCGTCTTGCGGATAGTTTGTGACCAATAGCTCGAATGCCGCTGTCGCGAGCTTATCGTCAGTGGCAAGCAAGGCGTACGCCTTTGCATATTCCTCGCAAAGTATAATATTTTCCGACGTACGGCTCATTGCCTCGAAAGCCTCGATGCCTTGGCTCTTGCCCTTAAGGTGCAGAACCCCTACAGGGCGAAGTAAGAACCGCGCTGTTTGTTTTGCGACTTCGGCGCTTATGCAATTTTTCGTGCCGATGTACTTGTTTGCGCCCTCCAGTCTGGCGGCAGTGTTTACCGTGTCTCCAATAGCTGTGTAGTTGAAGAACCGATTTCCCCCGAAGTTGCCGACGATTGCCGGCCCGCCATGAATACCTATGCGGGTGGCGCCGAATGAATGGCCTCGTCCCGCCAATCTTTCTCGCAGCCGCTGCGCCAGGTCCTGTACAGCCAGCGCCAGGGACACCGCCCGCTCCGCCTGATCATTCTGCGCTACCGGGGCCCCGAAGAAGCCGACCACTGCATCGCCGATGACCTTGTCGATGGTTGCACCATGCTCAATGAACAACTCGCAGAGCCCGTGCAGATATTCGTTCAATACCTCTGCGAGGACCTCTGGCGCGAGTTTCTCGCTGAGAGACGTAAATCCCTCGACATCCGTGAATACACAGGTGACCTGTCGCCTCTCGCCACCGAGATGGAGAGCGTTAGGTTCCTTGACGATCGCTGCAACGACGGCCGGACTTACGTATTTCGAGAACGCGTTCTGTATGAAGTGGCGAGCATTCGCGTCCCGTCTCCAAGCCAGGAAGCCAACGAATGCCGACAGACCGAGCACCAGCAATGCAGGGGCGACCATCGGCACGAGTATTGCGAACCTCGCGAAGGCCCACGCCTCACCTATCCACACCAGCAGCACCGCACCGGCGACCGCGAAAGGCTTAAAGACCACGGGGATCGGCCGCGAAACGATCCACAAGCAGAACAGCCCGACAACAAGCATCGGCGCGTAACCCACCGCGGGCCAAGGAATCGTTATTCTGTTTCCGGACAAGAGTCGGGCTAACGAGTGGGCGTGGATTGCGACGCCAGGGAAAACACCGATTTCCGCGCCGCTCAACAACGCGAACGGTGTCGGATGACGGTCTATTTGCTGTAGGTCCACGCCGATAAGAACATATTTCCCCTCGAACCAACTGAGCGGTGCCAGCGGAACGGCCTGTGCTGGATAGGTTGAAAAATTGAAGGGCAAGCTGTTGGCCGTTCGGTAGTAGACCATTTCCTCCGGCCTGTGGCCGCTACTAACGCCGGTTGCTGCTGCCATTGCCGCAGCAAAACTTGGCGTCCACCCCCCCTCAACCTCTCGACCGGGAAAAGCTCCACGGACCACGCCGTCGAGATTGTCATGCGACAATGCCGCAAGGCCCCGCTTTGCCGACGGAGCGAACGCGTTGAGATAGTCGGACTGCCTCTGGGTGAGGCCATCAGCACGCGACGCCGAGGCGATCACCACGGGCACACTGGCGGCTTCGATAACAGTTTCGAGCCGGGCGTCCTTTTGCGGCTCTGTTGCCTGGTCGAACAAAAGGTCGATACCGATGACAAGAGGGTGGGCCGACTCGATCCGGGCCACGATGTCCGCCAAGAACCCACGGTCCGGAGGTGAGCGGTATCGAAAATTCGCCAGGGTCTGTTCCGTTATCGAGACCACAACAATGTTGCGTGGAGCATGGGTGAACGGCGAGATCGAGACCATCATCATGTCGCGCAGGATATTCTCCAGCGGCGGTGACACGAGAGCAGTCGAGACGCCCAGCAGAACCAGATAGGCGAGCGATGCGGCGATGCCACCTCGCTGCACACTGACGATCCGGCCAACTGTTCGCACGCCGAATTGGACCCCCAAGCCACTGGAAGCGCTACTCACTGCCAGCATATCCGTTCAGGTGCATCAAGCAAATTGCGCCCCTTGCATGGGGATGCATGACGCAGCACCGAATCGGTGTTTGCCAACAATCGTCTCGGAGCCGCAGGCTACCCGGGCCGCAGCCTGGGCTATAGCTCTTTTCGGTTGTATTAGCCTCTGCTACAGTTCCTTTGGGGAGCCGTTTCTGCCATGCGCAGCGCTTTCATTCTTTTGGTTTTATTGTTCGTTGCCATATCGGGACAGGCAGCCGCCGAGAAACGCGTAGCATTGGTAATTGGCAATTCGGCCTATCAGCATGCCGTCCAACTCGCCAATCCGAAGAACGATTCGTCCGACATGAATGCCAAGCTTCAAAGCCTTGGCTTCGAGGTTGTAAGCGGCCAGGACCTCGACCTCGCGGGAATGCGTCGCACGGTGCGCGAGTTCTTGGAAAAGCTCGACGGTGCCGATATGGCGCTGTTCTTCTATGCTGGGCACGGCCTGCAGGTGAATGGCAACAACTACATGGTGCCGGTCGATGCCGAATTGTCCGGCTACAATGACCTCGACTTCGAGGCCCTTCCGATGGACCTCGTACTTTCAGCAATGGAGCGCACCGCCAAGGTCAACCTCATATTCCTCGATGCCTGCCGGGACAATCCTTTCGCGGAGAAGCTTTCCCGCTCGATGGGGACGCGCTCCGATTCCGTGAGTCGGGGTCTGGCCAGGCTTGGCAGCGGAGTCGGCACGCTCATAGCATTCGCAACGCAACCAGGTAATGTCGCCATGGACGGAGCAGGGCGGAATTCTCCATTCACGGCCGCACTGGTCGCTCACCTCGGGACGCCGGGGCAGGATATTACGCGTGAGCTTATCGATGTGCGTCGCGATGTGCTGGCTGCGACGGAGGGCAAGCAAGTGCCGTGGGAGAACTCTTCTCTCACGGGCGAGGTAGTGTTGAAGCCTCTCGCGACGGAACCGAAGGCGGTATCTGTCCCCGCTCCACAGTCCACCTCGCCGGACAACGCAGTCGAACTTGCATATTGGGCGACTATCAAGGACTCGACCGACAAGAGCTTCTTCGAGGCATATTTGCAGCAATTTCCGGACGGCGCCTTTGCACCCCTTGCGAGATTGAAGATCAGCGCGATCGACAAGCGCGCCGAAACGGAACGGCAGGTGGCGCAGCTGCCGGAGGCGGAGCGCGCTACCAAGGCGACCGACGATGCCAAGGCAACGGAAGTCGCAAGCCTTGAACGCCCCGATCCCTCGGCGCAGTCATCGGCACCTACCCCGGACCCCAGCGAACTTGCGCGCTCCACTCAAACGGAACTCTCTCGCATAGGATGCCTTGAAGGCCAGGCTGACGGAAAATGGGGAGCCGGCAGCCGCAAAGCGCTTCAGGACTATGCTGATCGGCAAGGCGTCAAGCTTGCATCGTTGGAACCGACAGCGGGACTTCTGGACAGACTTAGGGCGGTCGGAGCTCGTATCTGCCCGCTTGCTTGCGAGGACGGAATGAGGGTGCAGGGCGATCGTTGTGTGCCTCAGACCGGTGGACTAAGCGCTTTCAATGGCACATGGAAATTAGTCAGACGGGCTACAACGGACTGCGGAGATTGGCGAGAACTCTCATCATTGGTCGTCATAAGTGACGGCAAAGTATCGTCTGACTCCGGGTTTACAGGAAGCATTTCTGGCAGCGGCGCCGTCAATATAAAACTGACCTTTGTTCATAAAGGAAGAACAGGCGGAAACACCCTGACTGGCGTCATAAAAGGTGACAGTGGAACCGGCAAATTTAGAGGGACTGGAGCTGGCAGCGGGTGTTCAGGGAAGATTTTCATGGAGAGAATGTAGAAATGCGGAGCCGGCCGTCGTCCGCACCCACGTTGAAAAGCCAATGCCACGAGGCCGGCAGTTGAAAGAGCTAACGCTACGCTTCCTAAAAAAACCCCGACAGAATGTTCAAGCCGGCTTCGCCGGGGGGGCGCATGGCGACGAGGTCCCGCGAGCTGGCAAGCGCCTCATCTCAAGTCGGCGCGTTCGGAGCGCCGCGAGACTGCCGCGAAGCATTTTTCGACATCATCACCGAACTCGCCCGAACCCGCTACGACGGTGCCGAAGCGTGGCTATCGTGCTGCCGCCAGATGACGTCCGGGCGGAGCCGGGCGGCTCTGCGGACGCTCATAGCGGCAGCCGTCATCGGCCTTGTCGCGGCCAGCGCAATTGGCCGGCGACGAGCGCAAACCTGTCGATCGCGGTCCTGCCGTTCGACGATTTCACCGGCAACGGACAGCAGTCCCGCCTGGCCGACGCTCTCACCGACGTTGCCTTCGGCCTTTTCCGGCAATGTCCGTTTTCGGGTTGATTGGCGACGTCCGCGGTAATGACTGGCGTGGGGCGCGAAGCTGCCATTCAAAACGTAGTGCGCTTAGAAGTTCGTGCTGGCGCGCTATCAGGCCCACGTGCCAGAAGTCAATGCCTTCAAAGCTATCCAAAAATCGAATCTAGTATCCCACTTTGTCCATAAGCAACCGCAATTCGGGCTGAGGCGCGACCCAGAAAGTTCGAAAAGCTTCCAGGAACCCCAGGCCATTTACCAAATGAAAACAGATGGTTAAGCAGAACTACCGCGGCTGATCCGTGGTGCACGGATTTCCCTATCCTATATCGCTCAAACCCTCGATCCCCCGCATGTTCATATAGAAAAGCCCGCCACCGTGAGGCAGCGGGCCAACGTCGCGGACAAGTTGCCCGCTGCGTTCAGAGCGATGCAAATTCGCCGCTAGCGACGCGCAGCTCAAATTCCGCGATCGCCGCCGCTTTTTGAGGTCGTCAGGCCACATGACAGTTTCGCCGTCGCCGTCAGGCTCGGCGTCGTGGCTGTCCTCGTCGTCGCAGTTGCCCAACTCCAGATCGAGGGTGTCGCCCGGCTGCCGCGATCGACCCAGCCCAGCGACGGCTCATCGTCGGCGGTGTGCTAGCAATCAAAGCTCGCCCAAGAAAAAGCTAGGCGACTTTGAGTTCCTTGACCGCCTTTTCGAAGGCGGACTTGATCGGCTTGGATACGTCCTCGACGGCTTTGGTCGTGACGGCTTGGAGTTCCTTGGCCTGCCCGACGGCCGTTTCAACCTGCTTGCGGATGAAGGCGGTTTGCAGTTCAACGAATTCGGAAGGCGACTTAACGGCAATTAGGGCTTCAAGGTGCGATAACGCGGCTTCAGTATTGGCGCGCAGAACGGCAATTGTCTTCAGCGACACCTCGCTGCCAACGGCTTTGGCGGTTTCGAAGCTCTTCTCGATAGCCTTCTGGGCGCCTTCAGAGCCCGCCTTGAACCTGGCAAGAACTTCTTTTGACTGTTCGACGCCCTTTTCAGCGGCAGCGCGGAACTCGGCCGCGGCCTTGGACGGATCGAAGGTCGGCAATGCGGTGCCTTCAATGGTATCAGGGGCTTTTTCAGCGGTGGACATAGTTTCCATCCTTCAGTGGACCCCCCAAAAACGCCTCGTTCATTTATGAAACCGACACAACCCGATAGCAATATTTTTGTGCGTTGCACCATGAATTTCTTCCCCCACGGTAACCAAGCGCTGAAGGCAGGGCGGCGCCTACGACCGCTGGCGGAAAGGAACCTAGCGCAGCCGCATCCTCTCATTAAGATTTGACCCAACCGGGGCGCATTCGTCACACCGTGAAGCCCCTCCCCTTCAATTGAAGCAGCCAAGCTGCTAAAATGGGGGGTAGCGCACCTCGGTGCACCAGCAGGAGATGTGGGTTGTGACGACCCGCCGGTTGTCCTGCTGTATTGATGCTTTGGCGGTCCAAGTGGCCCCCTGCGCTGTTCGCACACTCCCTGCAAACGTTGCCGACTGCGACGAAGCGCTCGCGCGATTCGTAAGCGGTCAAACGCGTGCGAGCGGTTCTGGCTCTGGCCGTCCGACAGGCCGGAGCGGAAAAGGGAGGAATACGATGGTCAGAAGATTTCTTTTCTCCGTGGTCTTCGCGCTGTCGTCGCTGATGGCGACGCACGCTTGGGCTGACATAACCGTGCTCGTTCCCTCGGGAAGCGAGGGCGACGGCCTGAGAGCCGCTGCCGCCGACTATGCAAAGCTGAAGGGCACCAAAGTCGAGATCGTCCAGGCTCCCTACAGCAACGTCTTCGAACAGGCGGCCAACGCCGGCCAGACAAAATCGGGCGCCTTCGACATCGTTCTGATGGATGATCCGTGGATTCCGTTCTTCGCGGAAAACGCGCATCTTGAGGACCTGACGCCCTATTTCAAGAAGGCCGGGCTCGAAGGACCAGACAGCGACTTCCTGTCGAAATCCCTGGCAATCTGCCGCAATCCTTACAACACGGGGCCTTACGTGTGCCTGCCCTATGTGGGAAACGCGCAGATGTTCTTCTATGACGCTGCCAAATTCAAGGAAGCTGGCATTGAGGCACCGACGACCTGGGACGACGTTCTGAAGGCAGCCAAAGCACTCTCCGAAAAAGGCGGCGGGCGCTATTTCGGCTACGTCTTCCGGGGTGGCCAGGGCAACCCTGTCGTCGCCGACTTCATGCCGATCTTCTGGTCCTATGGCGCCGACATGTTCAACGGTGACCGGACAAAAGTGACCATCGACACGCCCGAAGGTGCTGCCGCGATGAAGACCTTCATGGCGTTGCGCGACGTCTCGCCGAAGGGTGTCGAGAGCTACAACGCCAACGAAGTCGGCCAGGCCCTGGCGGCGGGCACCGCAGCCTCGTCGATCAACTGGCCGAACTGGGTCGCGACTTTCGAAGACCCCAGCCAGTCGAAGATGGTCGGCAAGATCTCCTACTCGCCTATCCCGGCGGGAACCAAACCGGGCAGCTCGGAAATCGGCCACTGGACGATGGGCATCATGGCCGCGGCGAAGAACAAGCAGGAGGCCTTCGACTTCATGCTGTGGGCGACCTCACCGGAGCAGATGAAAATCTCGGCCGAGCGCGGCAACCCGCCGGTGCGCAAGTCGATCTTCACCGATGCCAGCCTGACCAGCCAGGAAAAATTCCGGCATTATCCAGTGCTCATGCAAGCCATCGAAGCCTCGACGCCGCGCCCGCGTCATCCGAAGTGGCCTGAGATCGAGAACGCGTTCGGGATCGAGCTTTCCAAGGCCGTAGCTGGCACGGAAACGCCGGAGGAGGCGCTGAAGAGATCCCAGGCTGCGGTCGAAGAGATAACCGGCATCAAGTAGCTGGCCGCATGGTGATTAAAATGGAGCGATATCCGGAGATATCGCTCCATTTTGCCGGATCAGCTCTCGGGCAAGCATACGCGCCGGGTTTGGCTCTCCGGGTCGCCATGCTATGATTGACTGATATGACGGATAGAACTTCCGATGACCGTCTCTATCGGTGCGAAGTTCGGAAATTCGTTCGAGCGGTGGTTTGAGCGCCACCTCCGGGTATTGATGCTTGCGCCAGCCATGCTCGTGCTCCTGACGCTCACGATATTCCCGTCGATCTACATGATCGTGGCGGCGGCAACGCGGATCAGCCCGAATCCCGACCTGCCCTGGCAATTTGCCGGCGCTGACAATTTTTTGCGGCTCCTCACCGACGAGCAGTTTCACGTCGGCCTGTGGAACACGCTGGTGTTCACCGTATTCGCAGTCGGCACCGAGTTCCTTCTCGGCCTTGGCCTCGCCTTGCTGCTCGACCGATATATCCGGCGCCTGAATTTCCTGAAAACGATCCTGATGCTGCCGATGATGCTGCCGCCGGTTGCGGTCGCGATCACCTGGAAGCTCATCTACGAGCCACAATTCGGAGTGCTCAACGAGATCATGTTCCGGCTCGGCCTGCCGCTCCAGGCTTGGGCCGGCGACGTCCGGCTCGCTATGTTCTCCGTGATCGTCGCCGACGTCTGGCAATGGACGCCGTTCATGTTCCTGCTTATGCTTGCCGGGCTCGCCAGCCTGCCGGACGAGCCATACGAGGCAGCGGCGATTGATGGCGCCTCCGCCTGGCGGCAGTTCTGGGATCTGACGCTGCCGTTCCTGAAGCCGATCATCGCCATCGCGCTGCTGTTGCGCATCATGGACACGCTGCGGCTCTTCGACCTCGTCTTCATCTTGACCGGCGGCGGCCCCGCAGACCGGACCAAGACGCTCAGTCTCTATATCTACCAAGTGGCGTACCGCTTCGCCGACCCCAGCTATGCAGCCGCCATCTCGCTTTTCGTGCTGTTCACGACCGTCGCGTTCAGCACCTGGTTCATCAAGCGCATGCGGCTTGCCGACTAGAGGACCTATGGCGCACCGCCGAAAAAGCATCGGAATCCAGCGCATCGCCGCCTATGCGACGATCGCCGCAGCGCTCGTGGTTACCCTCTTCCCGGTCTACTGGATCGCAGCCAACTCGTTCAAATACGACATCGACATCTTCTCGATACCGCCGCAATGGATCCCCGCCAATCCGACATCGAAGCATTACCACGCCGCCTTCGTCGAACGGCCTTTCCTCATCTATGCATTGAACAGCCTGATCATCGCGGTCTCGACGACGCTCGTCTCGGTCGTCTTCGGTTCCCTGGCCGGCTATGCGCTCGCCCGTTTCCAGTATCCGGGCAGATGGCGCTATCAGATCTCCTTCTGGATCCTGTCGACACGCATGATGCCTCCCATCGTGACGATCATCCCGCTCTACATCGCCTTCAACCATCTCGGCATGCTGAACACTAAGCCTGCGGTGATCATCGCATATACGGCGTTCAACCTACCTTTCGCTACCTGGATGATGAAGAGCTACTTCCAGGACCTGCCGGTCGAGCTCGAAGAGGCCGCGATGGTCGACGGCGACACGCGATGGGGCGCGTTCCTGCATGTCGCTTTGCCGCTCGCCCGTCCCGGGCTGGCGGCCACGGCCATCTTTTGCCTGATCATTTCGTGGAACGAGTTCCTGCTCGCGCTCATCCTGACCCTGACCGAACGGTCGCAGACACTGCCGATCGGCATTGCCGGGCGCGTCACCCAGTACAACACCTATTGGGGCGAAATCAGCGCCGCCGGCTTCACTGCCTGCATCCCGATCATGATCTTCGCCTTCGTCGTCCAGAAACACCTGGTTCGGGGCATCTCGTTCGGCGCAGTCAAGGGGTGAGCCATGGCCTCGGTCGTCTTCCAGGACGTGGTCAAGATGTTCGGCACCTTCACCGCGGTCAGCGACCTCAATCTTGAGGTGCGCGACAAGGAGTTTCTCGTCCTGCTCGGACCTTCGGGCTGCGGCAAGACCACGACCATGCGCATGGTAGCCGGCCTCGAGGAGGTTACGGCCGGAGAGATCTTCATCGGCAGCGACCGAGTCAACGACGTGCTGCCGAAATATCGCGACGTCGCGATGGTCTTCCAGTCCTACGCGCTCTACCCCCACCTCAGCGTCGCCGACAACATCGGCTACCCCTTGAAGATCCGCAAGGTGCCGCAGGACAAGCAGCGCCAGATGGTCATGGAGGTGGCGCGCCGCGTCGAGCTCGACGGCCTGCTCGACCGGCTGCCGAAGCAACTCTCCGGCGGGCAGCGCCAGCGCGTCGCGCTGGCCCGCGCCATCATCCGCACACCAAAGGTATTCTTGATGGACGAACCGCTGTCCAATCTCGATGCCAAGCTGCGGGTCCAGATGCGGGCCGAACTCAAGCACCTCCAGCACGAGCTGCAGGTGACGACGATCTACGTCACCCACGACCAGATCGAGGCGATGACCCTTGCTCACCGGGTGGCGGTGATGAACAAGGGTGTGATCGAGCAGCTCGGCACTCCGAAGGAGATCTACAACGACCCGCGCACCCTTTTCGTCGCGGGCTTCATCGGTTCGCCGCCGATGAACCTGATCGACGGTGAGGTCAAGGACGGGGTCTTCACGAGCCTCGGTGGCGTCAGGGCCGACGGCCTCGGGAGCGCGAACGTTGCGAGCGCCGTATTGGGCGTCCGCCCGGAAGACATCCACGTCCTCCCTGCCGGAAGCGAAACGGCCAATATCGTGGCCCCGATATATTCAGTCGAACTGACCGGCGAAAGCACGCTGGTCACCCTGCGCGCCGGAGCGGCCTTGCTCACTGTTCGCGCCGACAAGAACTTTGTGGGCGACTTCGATCAGATGGTAGAGGTCGGCTTTGCGCCCGGACGGGTGTTCCTGTTTGATCGCCAGAGCCAGGACCGTGTTGACTTCTAGAATGCTCCTCGCCGTCGCGGCATTCCTGTGGACCGGAGGTGCCGTGGCCGGCGAGGAAGTTATTGCGCACAACCCGCTTGTCGAAATACCGGGAGGCCCGTTCGCCTTCGGCAACGACACGGGCGCTGAAGACGAGCGGCCGCGACGCCTCGTCGAAGGCCAGGCCTTTGCTATGAACCAGACCGAGATCACCAACGCGCAATATCGCCGCTTCGTCGCAGCTACGGGACATCGCGCCGCTTTCTACGACAGGCATCCCTCTCTCGGCCTGTCCGACCACCCGGTCGTCGGCGTCAGCTTTGCCGATGCTGAGGCGTTCTGCGCCCATTACGGCCTGAAGCTGCCGTCCGAGCAGGAATACGAACGCGCGGCGCGCGGGCCGCAAGGAGCGCGCTTTCCCTGGGGCGATGCGCCGGTCGACCCGACACGCGCCAACTATGGACGCGACGCCTGCTGCGACGAGGACGCCAGCGACGGCCATGACATGACGGCACCCGCCCGGTCGTTTCCGCTAGGCGCGAGCAGGGAGGGCCTGCTCAACCTCGTCGGCAACGTGTGGGAATGGACCCGCGACTTCTATGCGCCTTACGGCGGCGAAGCACCGCCCGAAATCGCTGGAAAGTATCGAGTGCTTCGCGGTGGCGCATGGAACAGCGACCTCACCCGCCTGAGCACGACCCACCGGCTTGCCTACGACCCTGATTTTCGCTTCGCCGCCAACGGAGGCTTTCGATGCGTGCGCACACCAGATTGATTGCCCTTTCGCTCATGGCGATCGCAACGCGAGGGTTGGCGGAGCCGAAGGCCGCGCCGGGATACGAAGTCGAAATCGCGCGAAAGCCGGGGGCGATCTTCGCCGGCCTTGCACGTGACGGGGATGCGCTCCTGGTCACGGACCTAGCCGACGGCCGCCTCTACAGGCGCACCCCGAACGGCCGTTTCACCGCTTTCGGGCCGGTCCTGCCGCATGGCACCGACGTCATGGGCGATCCGACCGGCCCCTATCGGGTCGAGCGCTATGGAAGCGGCTATCTCGTCGCCCAGGGCTGGACGCCTGCGGGCCATGACGAGGACCCCAACGACCACGCGATGCTCGAGGTCGACGAGGGCGCCGTCAGGAGGGTCGTCAGCAACGACTTCTGGAACCCGTACGACTTCGCCTTGTCGGGCGACACACTCTATGTCATCGACGCCGCACGGAACTCCGTCGAACGCCTTCTGGCCGACGGAAGCGGCCGGACGCAGCTCTTCGCCTTTGCCCGGCTGAGCACCAGCGGGCAGGCCCTCACCGCCCTGTCGCCGACCGAGTTCGGCGAGGGGCAGAAATACGAGTTCGACGCGGTTCCGACCGGCGTCGCCTCGTACGGCGGCCGGCTTTACGTTTCCCTGTTCGGCGGGTTTCCCTTCGTTGCCGGCAGCGGCCGTATCGTCTCGCTGCCGCAGGCCGGCCAGGCAAGCAGCGCCCGCATCGAGGCCGTCGGCCTAAATGCTCCGGTCGATGTCGTCTTCGATGCGAAGGGCAAGATGCTGGTCCTCCAACACGGCACCTTCGGTCAATCCAGTGGCTGGGCTTCTGGCAGCGGCAGCCTTCTCGGCTTGGACCTCGTCTCAGGAAAAAGGCAAGTGCTTCTCGATGGGTTGACCCGTCCGGTCGACGTCCTCCCCTTCGACAATGGCGCTATCGTCGTCTCACAGCTGGACGGGAATCTCATCTTTCTCGAACAGGCCGGGACTGGCCAACCGCGCCCCTGAATATCTGTAATCGATGGTGTCGCCGGCGCAATTGGAATGCGCTGCGAAACACCATCCGCAGCCATATCTTATTGACGGTAGCGTGATTTTTGGCGGCCCGATAAGAAAATCAAAGCGTCAGAAAGAGCGTTAAGCGTTTTCCAAAAATCGCAGGCGATATCTGACGACTATTCTGCCTTAGCAAGAAGTGACTTATAGTTCTATTGCGATAGGGATTGGATAGCTGACGCGACGGGTGAGGCCGTATCGGCTAGTCGCGGTCAGACTTCTTGCAATGGAGCTTCTTCACGCCGTGAAGCCGACCAAAGTCAATGACTATGCGAAAGGCTCTCAACAAAAGCGTCACACCAACCTACGGCCCACCCAGCGATTTACGCACCCTGAAAGAGGATATTGCGGCGCGACGAGTGGTTCTGCCCGGACGGTTCGAACAAATCGGCCGATATGCCTTGGAGAACCCCGAGGACATAGCTTTCGGGACTTGTCGACAAATCGCAGCTTCGGTTGGCGCGAGCGAGTCGTCGGTATCGCGCTTTGTAGACGCCTTAGGGTTCAATAGTTTCGCAGAATTTAGAGCAATCTTTCGAGCCTACATCCGCGACCGAAATCAAAAAGCGGAGCGGCAAAAACTGGGTTCGTCGGCCGACCAGCCCCCACGGCTGCTTTGATCGCCATCGCTTCTCAGATGGATCCGCCCCTTTAGAGCTAAAGCGATACATGCCGAGATTCTGCATTCGAACTCGAGTTGGGAACGTGGTGCGAACGGCTTCATAACCGCCGAGCTACACCACCTGATGGGACACGACCTGTATGACTCGGCCAGAGTAGTGCAAAGCCGCCGCCGAAGACCAAATGCAAGATCTTTCTGAACCATGCTATAATGCATGCGCATCATAGCATGCGTTACGGGTTAATTGGCCCGGAGCGGCGACGACGGAACGTTGCGGCGCTATCATTGAAGAGACTTATGAGTGGACACGATCAAACGCTCGGCTTCCTGCAATCAGCGATAAGCGCTTGAAACGATTCAGTATTGCAACGGATTCCTCCGCCTGATTTCGCCGCTACAAGCAGTCGAGGAGGAGAGAAAAATGCTGCGGAAACAAGCGCTGTTTGCAGTCGCGGCCGCACTGGCTCTGGCCATAGCGTCACACGGCGCCCACGCTGCCGCGAAGATCAAGATCGGCTTCCTGCCGGGTGTCGTCGATCCGTTCTATCAGGTCATGCAGGTCGGGGTTGAGGCAGCCGCGAAGGACCTCGGGGTTGACGTCGTCACGCAGGTCCCGCCGACTTGGGGCGTCGATGTTCAGACGCCGATCCTCGATTCCATGGTAGCCCGCGGCGACCTTGACTACATCGTTACCGCGCCGACCGACAAGGATCAGATGGTCGGCCCATTGAAGGCAGCTGTCGACGCCGGCATCAAAGTCATCACCGTTGACACCTTTCTCGGCGATGGAGACTACGTCAACGGCCCGGTGAAGTTCCCGATCAGTTACATTGGTTCGGACAATGTCGAAGGCGGCCGTATCTCTGCGCGCGGGCTGGCGAAGGCGATCGGCGGAAAAGGCACTGTTTACATCAATTCAACGAACCCCAACGTCAGTTCCGTTGAAGGCCGTGAAAAGGGCTTCAAGGAGGTGATGGAGAAGGAGTTCCCGAATATCAAGGTGCTCGGGCCAGACTACAATCTCGACGACCCCAACAAGGCCACGCAGCAGACCGCCGCAGTGCTCGAACGCGAACCCGGACTCGGCGGCGTGTTCGGCACCAACGTCTTCAGCGCGCAGGGGGCGGGCGCGGCGGTCGTGAATGCGGGTCTCGGCGGCCATGTCCAGGTCGTCGCTTATGACGCAACAAAGCTGGCCATCGAGCTGCTGAACAAGGGCGTGGTTACGCTGGTGCTGGCGCAGAAGCCCTACGATATGGGCTACATGGCGGTGCAATTTGCGGTGGCCGACGCAGCCGGGGTGACCAGCCTGCCGCGCCGCGTCGAGACAGGCTTTGCCATCATTGACAAGCAGAACGTAAAGGACCCGACGATCGCTCGCTTTATCTATCAAGTTCCGGGGAAATAAACTGGCCCGCTGGAATAGAGTCGGGGTGCTCTTGCACGGCGCCCCCGATCTGATTTCGGTTTCAGGTCACCCATCCATATTTTCGAGGAAACCGGTACGTGACTGATCGCGGGTCGAGAATTGTTTTGCCCGCAGGGGTGAAGTCTTCGGGGATCCTGACGCCTGTGCAGCGGTTCGCCCTATTGGCCAGCCGCATCTGGGCGTGGCTTTTCCTTGCCCTCATGGTGCTTTTCTTCGTCGTCACGGTGCCGCTGGTCAGCGGCGGCACGGTCCATTTCCTCACCATCCGAAATTCCCAGAACATTCTGGTCGCGATCATTCCGGTGCTGCTGCTCGGGTTGGGCCAGACCTTCGTCATCATCGGCGCCGGCATCGATCTGTCGGTCGGATGGGTGATGAGCCTCGCCTCGGTCCTGTCGGCACTCGCTCTGCGTTGGGCGTTCGATGGCGGGGTGCCGCTTTTTCCTTCGGTGCTAGTCGGGCTGATCGCGGGCGTCGGCGGCGCGGCCGTGGTCGGCTTCATCAACGGTGTCATCATCGCCAAGCTGAAAGTGCCGGCGTTCATCGTGACGCTCGGCACCTCGTTCATCGTGCGTGGCGTCGCCTACCTCATGTCCGAGAACACGACGGTGATCGGATTGCCACCGGGAATTCGCGCATACGGCAATGACGCGCTTCTATATTTCATCCGCGGTGAAGGCGGCGGCTTCTATTTCCTCAAACGGCCGGATGTGAGCGGCGAGCTGCTGCGCCGGATGGACACGATCCTGCCCTATCCCGTCATCGTGACCGCTTGCGTCGTCGCCTGCGCCATCTTCCTTCTTCGCAAAACCCAATTCGGCCGACATACCTACGCCATCGGCGGCAGCATGGAAGCGGCCGTCCGCACCGGTATCCCGGTCGATCGTCACATCATCAAGCTCTACATTCTTTCCGCCTCAACCGCGGGGATGGCCGGTTTCCTGTCGACGCTTCGGTTCACCGCCGGTTCCGCGGTCATCGGCGATCCCCTGCTTCTGTCCTCGATCGCGGCCGTGATCATCGGCGGCGTCAGCCTATTCGGCGGCGCCGGAAGCGTGATCGGGACGGTGATCGGGGCCCTCATCATCGCGGTCCTAACCACCGGGTTGGTAATGCTCAACGTCGAGGCCTTCTTTCAGTTCATCGTGGTCGGAACGGTCGTGATCGTCGCGGTGCTGATCGACCAGTCTCGCGACTTGATTGCTGGTCGTCACCGGAGGCGTGCCGAGGCATGACTGAGCCGCTTCTCTCCGTCAGGAACATCACAAAACGCTTCGGCGGCCTGGTTGCGGTGAACAATGTGAGCTGCGAGATCAATCGCGGCGAAGTCGTCGGTCTTCTCGGCGACAACGGGGCCGGAAAGTCGACACTGATCAAATGCATATCCGGCGTCTACCACGCCGACGAAGGCGAGATGTTCTTTGAAGGCAAGCACGCGCACTTTGCGCATCCGATCGACGCTCGCCGCCATGGCGTCGAGACCATCTATCAGGATCTCTCGCTCGCCAACAACCTCGATGTGGGCGCTAATATCTTTCTGGGGCGCGAGCTGAAAAAGCGCCATCTTGGCGGGCTGATCAAGACGCTCGACGACCAGCAGATGCTGCGCGAATCGCGCCGGACGCTCGAGTCCCTCCAGATCCACTTTCCGACCCTCACAGAGCCGATCGAGAACCTGTCCGGCGGCCAGCGCCAGGCGGTCGCCATCGCGCGGGCGGTCTATTGGGACGCCAAGCTGATGATCATGGACGAGCCGACCAACAATCTCGGCGTTCCCGAGCAGCAGAAGGTACTCGAGCTCATTCGCCGGTTGCGCGAGCATGGCGTGCCTGTGATCCTGATCACGCACACCCTGCCCGATGCGTTCGCAGTCACCGATCGCATCATCGTCATGCATCGTGGGCGCAAGGTGGCCGAGAAAGCAACCGCTGAGACGAACACGGAGGAACTCGTACAATACATGGTCGGCGCCCGCGACGATACGAACAAGGGCGTCCTGAGCCCGCAGAGAGAAATATCCTTGCCGCAATGAGTTTCCGGTTCGGATGCAATCTCGACAAGGGCTTGCCGATTGATCGCGCCATCCGGAATGAACTGTCACCCATCTCTCGGGAAGGGCAATCAATGACTTATTCGTACCTTTGCCATCCGCTCGGGGTCTTGACGAAACCGCCCGGAAGCGGACGCCGCTTGCAAATCATACCAAATCAAAGTCGCCTGCGCTGAGACTAGCGAGATTGACGTTGTAGAGCCTGAGGGTATCTCCCGTCAGCGCGTCGAAGACGACATCCGCATTTTGTTGTGTTGCATGATCCAAGATCTGAGGTGTAGCGAAAAGCTCATCGGGGATCCGAATTATATCGCTTCCCGGTGTGAAGTCTGTGATCACCGCGTTTCCGAAACCTGCCGAAAATACGAATGTGTCGCTACCTCCTTGGCCAGTCACGATGTCATTGGCGATTGCGTAGAGAACATTCGACTGATCGTTGCCGTAGACCCCGCTATCGTCACGGATGGCTTCGACCGAGTTTAATAAGAAAATGCTGTCCCTCTGATCGGCGGAGAGCGTCAAGCCGCTGGCGATCAGGGTATCGCTGCCGTCGCCGCCATAGACATGGGACACCGTGGAGGCGTCGGTCACGGTAAAGGTGGTG